>DATJGQ010000904.1:0-3529 GCA_035494815.1 Gemmataceae bacterium | reverse complement strand
ACCCCGGCCGGCGTCTTCCTCGGGCCGGAAACGTCGCAGCTCAACACCATGTTCGAGTACCCGAACGGTGTAGTCGCCAACCAGCTCGACACGCTCGAGCATATCGGAGCCTTCAGTGCGCCCGTCGCTCGCCGCCCGGCTTACCCGACTCCGACGGACACCGCCGCCGGCGATGTCACTGAGCGCGCCCGCGCCTACCTGCAAGCAAACTGCTCGAACTGCCACCGCCCGGGCTCCGTTTTCACCGGGTTCGACGCGCGCTTCATCACGCCGTTCAAGGACATGACGCTCTGCAACGCGCCGCCGGAAAAGGGCGACCTCGGCACCGCGGGCGCGATGCGCATCACGCCGGGGGATCACACGAAGTCGCTCGTCTCGATGCGCATGCACATTCGCGACCCGCTCACGCAAATGCCGCAAATCGGCACGAACTACATCGACACGAACGGCGTCGCCGTCATCGACGAGTGGATCGACTCACTGACGAGCTGCCCGTAGCGTCGAGCTAGCGCCGCTTGCGGCGCCCGAACGCAACCGCAACACCGAGCCCGAGGAGCGCAAGGGCTATCGGCTTTCCGTGACGCCCCGCCGTGCGGCAACCGCAGCCGCCGTCGTCTTCGGACTCGCCGCTGTCCTTTTTGCTACCGCCGCTGCCACCGGCGCCGCCAGCCGTCGTGGCGGTTCCGCCGGTCGTCATGCCAGTGCCACCGGTCGTCATGCCGGTGCCACCGGTCGTTCCGGCGCCGCTCGAGCCACCCGCTCCGCTCATGCCGCCGGCGCCGCCCGTGCCGCCTCCGCCCATGCAGTCGGTGCCCGTCTGATCCGTCGGCGCCATGCGGTACACGGCGCCCGCAACGTCCATGACCATGTAGAGCGCCCCGTCGGGACCCATCCGAAACGACGACGGACCTCCGCTGAAGTCGCCGAAGTCGGTTGCAGTCATCGAAACGACGCCCATGCGATCGGGCGCGACCTCGAGCGCACGAACCCAACCGGCTCCGTGATCGCCGAAGAGGTAGTAGAGCTTGCCGCCGAACGCGTTCGTCCAGCCGCAGCCCTCCGGAATGAGGCCGCCGATGACGCAGTTCGCGCCGCCCGTATGCCCGTAATCGTACACGGGCTCGGTGCACGCACGTGACGGCTGGAACTCCTGGTCGCAGTCCTTCTCCAGGCGGAGGTTCCCGCCATTCATGCTCCAGTCCGTAGAGCCCTCGTGGAACGGGTAACCGTAATGCTGGTTACCGCCACCCATCGAGATCTCTTCGCGCGTCGTCTCGCCCACGTCGCCGACCCACATGAGGCCCGTGTGCGGATCGACCCAAAGACGCCATGGATTTCGAAAGCCCCAAGCGTAAATCCGCTTGTCGGGCGCAGCCGTGCCCCAGTCGCCATCCGTCGAATCGCACGACGTGACCATCGTCTCGTTCACGAGCGGGTTGTCGGTCGGAACGGTGCCGTCCAAGTTGACGCGCAGGACTTTGCCGTTCCCGACGTTCAGACAGCTCGAATACTTGTTCGTGGGCGGTGTCGCGTTCGCGCCCGTGTCGCCGACGCCGATGTACAGCTGATCCTGGTAGATGAAGAGCCCGCCGCCGTCGTGGTTCGCGGGACCTTTGAGCCCCGGGCCGCCGGCAACCGACGCCGCGACCACCGGATTCATCGTGTCGACCGTGAGCCCGTCGTTCGCGTCCAGCGTGCCGCGAAAAACGCGATGCTTGTCGTCGTTGCTCGTGCCGTTCGAAACGTAGAAGAAGAACGTATTCGCCATCGTCGGGTGGGCGACGACTCCGAGCAGCCCCTTTTCGGAGTTCGTGTCGACCGTGCCGAACGCGTTCATCACCATGTTCTTCGTGCCGTTGGCACGACGAATGACGACGGCGCCGCTCTTCAGGGTGATGACGGCCCGCCCGTCGTTCGAGAAGGCGATGTCGGTCGCGTTGTTCGCGCCGGTCACGTACTCCGTATCGACGGTGATGGCGTCGGCGAAAGCTCCCGTGAGCTGGGCGTGCGCCGGCGAGAGGCCGACGCACGAGATACCGAGTCCAGTCAGAAAGGCGTGACCGAAGAGTCTCGTTTTCCTCATCGACGATTCCCGCGGCGCCCGCGTCTCAAGCGCGCGCCGAAGGCCAAGGATAACCCAAGAGCGAGGGCAAGGGTTCCGGCTCCGCCGGTCCTCGCGAGACGGCAGCCGCAGCCGCTGGAATCGTCGATATTGTCGGAATTTTTATCTGAGCTGCCCGCTGCATTCACTCCAGCAGTCGGCGTCCCGCCGTTCGGCGCGCCGCCTTGCGGAGCCGCGCCGCCTTGCGGAGCCGCGCCGCCTTGCGGGGCCGCGCCACCTTGCGGAGCCGCGCCACCCGTCGCCGGACCGGTGCCGCCCGTCGTCATCCCGCCGGGACCGACGCCGTCACCAGCGCTGCCCGCCGTCGCGCCGCCGGCGCCGCCCATCGTTCCGGAACCGCTCGCGCCGCCTGTAGCCGCGCCAGCTACACCACCGGTCATGCCCGCGCCGCCAGCGCCCGCCGCGCCGCCCATGCCGCCCTTTCCGCCGCTCGCCCCGCCGCCCATGCCACCAGCGCCACCGGCGCCGCCCATGCAGCCCGCGCGGTCCTTTGGCGTGAAGCGGTAGACGGAGTTGCCGCGGTTCATGACCACGTAGAGCGATTGGTCGGGACCCATACGAATCGAGGCCGGGCCCGTGTTCGCGAAAGTTCCTACGTTCGTCGCCGTGGACGACATGACGCCCATGCGATCGGAACGAACGACGAGCGAGTGGATCCAGCCGGCGCCGTTGTCGGCAAACCAGTACTCGACGGCGCCGCCGAGCGCCGTGCTCCAGCCGCAGCCCTCCGGAATGAGCCCGCCGACCACGCAGTTTGCGCCGCCGGTGTGGCCGTAATCCGTGATCGCCGGCGTGCAGGCGCGGCTCGGCTCGAACGCCTGGTTGCACATCTTCTGCAGGCGCAGCATCCCGCCCGACATGCTCCAGTCCTGAGTGCCCTCGAAGAACGGATAGCCGAAGTGGCTATCGCCCGTGCCAATCGAAACCTCTTCCCGCGTCACCTCGCCCACGTCACCCACCCAGAGGCGGCCGGTCATGGGATCGATCCAGAAACGCCAGGGATTTCTAAAGCCCCATGCGTAGATGCGCTTATCGGGGGCCGCGCTCGTCCAAGCGCCGCCGGTTCGCCCGCTGTCGTCGCACGCCGTGACCATGGTCGCGGCGTTGAGCGGGTTGTCGGTCGGGACGGAACCATCGAGAGCGACGCGCAGGATCTTTCCGTTCGGACGATTGAGACAGCTCGAGTATTTGTTGGTCGGCGGCGACGCGTTCGCGCCCGTGTCACCCACGCCGACATAGAGACGGTTCTGGTAGATGACCATGCCGCCGCCGTTGTGGTTCGCGGGGCCCTGGATGCCGGGACCGTTGTTGCGCGAGGCAGCGATGACCGGCGTCTGAGTGTCGATCGTGAACGTGTTGTCGGCGTTCAAAACGCCCTTGAACACGCGATGTCGGTCCGCCCCGCTG
>DATJGQ010000903.1:0-4631 GCA_035494815.1 Gemmataceae bacterium | reverse complement strand
ACTGGGTTAAGGTGCCCGGTAAGGGCAGGCCCTCTCTCCTCGAACGATGCCGCGTCGAGAAGGTGGATCTTGCCGTCGATGCCGCCGACCGCGAGCAGTCGGCCGTCGGGGTGGACGGCAAGGCTCAGTGTGCCCCAGTCTGGTTGGGCGGAGCGAAGTTCGCGGCCGGTCGCGGAATCCCAAGCCCGCAGCGTTCCGCCTGCGGACGTGCTCGCGCGGGTATAGATCATGTGGCCGAGAGGGTGGTAGGCAACGCACTCCGCGTGACCACCGTGACCCGCTAGGGTCATAACAGTAAGGTCCCTGGCCACATCCCAGATGCGCGCCGTTCCGTCCCAACTCGCACTGGCCAGGTGACGTCCGTCCGGGCTAAACGCGAGGTCGTAGACGACGCCGGTGTGTTCCGTCCAGGTGGTGCGGAGCCGGCCGGTGGCGGCGTCCCACAGCTTGATCGTTCCGTCGAAGCCGGCCGTGGCGAGCACGCGTCCGTCCGGGCTAAACGCCGCCGTTTGAACCGACCCCGTGTGACCGCGCAGCACGAGCTGGTCGGCCCGACACAGGCGGTTGACGCAGTGCCACTCCCACTGCCGCAGGCCGACGGGGCATTCCTCCAACAGAGCGATGGCCCGGCCGGGGTTTCGGGCCGCGAGCGTCCGTTCCGCGAGAGCGATGCGGTGCAGGTACATTCGCAGTTGCTGGGCCTCATTGGCGCGTTCCAAGACCCGGGAGTGACTCGTGGCAGTCTTGGCCAGCTCTTCGGCGGCGTGCGCCTGCTCCTGGCGTAGCAGCACCTCGGCGAGTCCGGCCCCAAAAAGCGCCGTCACGATGAGCGCCATACCGCCGGCCATCAATGCCGGGTGCCGCCGACTCAACCGGAGCGCTCGCGCTGGAGCCGGCTCGCGATAGGCTTCGACCGGCTCGTCCGCGACCCAATGCTGCACCTCCCGGGCGACCTCGGTCGCGGACTGGTAACGGTTCTCAGGATCGCGGGCCATGGCCTTGAGACAGATGGCCTCCAGCGCAAGCGATACCCGGGGACGAATGACATTCGGACGCGGCGGCGGGCCGGCTCGCAACCGACTCAGCACTTCTTCGGTGTCATCTCCGGAGTAGGGCGGGCGACCTGTCAGCAGCTCATACAGAATCGCACCGAGCCCGTAGACGTCGGTCCGCTCATCGATCCGACCTTTTCCCAGGCCGGCTTGTTCCGGCGCCATATAGGCCGGTGTCCCCATGACCTGACCGGCAACGCTGTGGACTCCGGACTTCGATTTAGAGGACAGTGCACGGCTGACAGGGGACGGCGTTGTGTCTTCTCTGTCCCCTGACTTCTGTCCTTCGTCCTCTCGGATCTCCTTAGCGAACCCCCAGTCGAGCACGACGACCTCTCCGAAGTCGCCGAGAGCGACGTTGTCGGGCTTGAGGTCGCGGTGAATGACGCCCCGTGCGTGCGCATAGGCAACGGTGTTGCAGACGCTGACGAAGGCGGTCAGCAGCGTTGACTTTTCGACCGGCGACGCTGCCCCTGCGGCCCGGCGTTTGTGATAACCCTGAATCGCCTCCGTCAGAGTTCGACCCTGCACGAGCCGCATCGTGTAGAACGGTGGCTCGTCGTTAGAGCCGGCAACCTCACCGGGTGCGAGTTCGTAGACGGGCACGATGCCGGGATGCTGTAACCGACCCGTGATGTGGGCCTCGTGTAAGAAGCGTGCGGCGAGCGAAGGATCGGCGGCGCGGTCCGGCCGCAGCGTCTTTAGGGCGACGTCGCGTTCCAATTCGCTGTCGAAAGCCAGCCACACCTGGCCGATGCCGCCCTCGGCGTGCAGCCCCCGAAGAACGTAACGGGCGTCTTGTTCAGATTCGGATTCGCCGATACCGCGACCGGGTCGCGACGGTCGGAGTCGGTCGAGGAGCTGCAGAACGGCCAAGTCGTCGTCGGCGGCGTCGCCGCTTGGCGGCGCGGCACGCGAGGCCAACGCCTCGTCATACGCAGCCAGCCACGCCACTCGTCGGGAGTCGCCGGCCGGATCGGGGGGAGAGCCCGTCACGGTGCAGCTCCAGCATGGTGGGACTGATGGGACTCCTGGGACCTATAACACTCATAGGTCCCAGGAGTGCCATAAGTCCCATGACCTAGCACCCACCGCTTATCATCTCTTGTTTCAACCGTTCTACCGCTCTTGCCCAAAGCATCCGGGCCGCGTCCGCCGAGCGCTCCAATCGCCGGCCGATCTCGTCGAACGGCAGGGCCTCGTGGTACCGCATGGACATCACGTTCCGGTAGTCGTCCGGCAAGCGGTCGATCGCTTCCAACAAGCGGCGCTGTTGCTCGTCGAACATCACCTGCACGCTCGGCGTCGGTCCCGGCGCCGCGACATGACTGGGATGGACGGCGGCCGGCCGATCTTCGCCTAGTGGGCACTCGCGCGACAATCGGCGTTTTTGCGTGCAGTGATAGCGGCGGCCGAGCTTTGCCGCTTTGTGCAGAAGTAGGCTGCGCAGCCAGGCCCGCAACTGGCCGGTCGATTCGCCGTCAAACTGTCCGAACCGCCGCTGCGCCTCGAGGAACGTGTCCTGCACCAGGTCCGAGGCGCCCCCTTTGGCGCGGAGCGCCGGACCGATCGCCCCGCGGGCGACTTCCAGGAGAAACTCACGGCATTCGTCTAAGGTCCGGCCAAGACCATCCCGGTTGCCGGCCCGGGCGGCGGCCAGCGAACTCCTCAGGACAGAGGATGCGTTTGCGGACATGGCGGTCCTCCCGCCGTAGGGTGGCGGTGCGAGGCAGGACCCGTATTCTGCGGATCATAAATGCCGGGCGGCGACGCGTCAACGGCCCACTTTGCCGTCGAGTGGGACTCCGGTGTATGCCAGACGGAAAAAACGGCGTTCGGTTGGCCGAGTTTCGGGACTTGATGGGTAGGCCCCCGCAGGCTCGCGTCGCGTCCGGGGTCCATAGTTACCTCTCATCCCTGGGCCTCAGTGCCCTCGACGGAGACTCTCTCATGTCGTCGAAACGCCGAGGATTTACGCTCATCGAGCTGCTGGTCGTGATCGCGATCATCGCGGTCCTGATCGGCCTGTTGCTGCCGGCGGTCCAGAAGGTCCGCGAGGCGGCCGGCCGGGCGTCCAGCGCCAACAACCTCAAGCAGATCGGTCTGGGCCTGCATAACATGCACGACGCCCTGGGAGAGTTCCCGCCGATCCTGGTCAACCAATGGGCGTCGTGGCCGGCCAACGACCCGAACGGCTGGCATTACAAGGGCGTTTATCTGCCGGACAATCAGAGCACGGCGGGCAGCGACAAAGTGACGTTCTTCTATGCCCTATTGCCATTCATCGAACAGGGTTCCTTGCACGACGCGCTCAATGGCAGCTACAAGTACTACCTCGCCGACACGATGAAAGGTGATCCGACGAAGATGATCGGGTCGAATTTCGTGAAGACCTATCAGGCGCCCAACGACCCGAGCCCGTACAACCAGATCGATTGGTCCTGGCCCTATACGGGCAACGGCGCCACCTACAAGCAGACCCTCATCAGCTACGCCGCCAACGCCCGGGTCTTCGGTCACGGGGCGAATGACGGCGGTTTCAGCGTCTGGAACGTGGCCTGGGACAATGCGGGCGGCGGCCGTCAAACGATCCCCGGCATCGCCGACGGCACCTCCAACACCATGGCCGTCATTGAGAAGGGAATGGTCTACGGCCCGAAGATCCTGAATGCCAAAGACTGGGCGTTGTATGACGAAAAGGGTGTCAATAACGACGACAGCGGCCACCCCCCCGTCGGCTACGTCGGCGTTTGGGCAATGACCGACATGCAGCCGGCGGCCGAGCCGTTCTTCGGCTGCAACTGCAACGACCCGAGTCAAACCTGGGACGACCTGGACGGACAGTGGTGGCTCGGCAACTGCCGCTTCGGCACGACGGACCGGAACGAATACTTCCATCCGCCCGTCGCCCGCCCGGTCCCCACCCAGCAGAACGCCTACAACATTTACCCGATGAATGCCGGCGGCGTCCAGGTCCTGATGTGCGACGGGAGCGTGCGGACCGTCACAACCAATATCTCTTTGCGGTCGTGGAGCGCCATGGTCACGCCCGCCGGCGGCGAAGCAGCGGATCAGTAGGAGAGTGCAAGTCGCGAGTGGCGAGCGGTGGGAAAGGCCGCTCGCCACTCAGACCCCAATTCAGCGGAGAAACGATGCGCCTGACGATAACGTCTCTCATGCTCGCGGCGGCTGTCGCGTCGCTTTGCCCGGCCGGGTGTTCGCCGACGGCGAGTATGGTGCGGCGACCGGAAACGGGGGCCACACTCGAAGGCACCGTCAGTTACGGCGATCAGAAGGTCATGGTCGGTCTGGTCATCGTCCAGAACGACAAGGGGTCGGCCCAGGGTTTTATCGATGACGAGGGGAAATACAAACTCGAGAACGTGCCGATCGGCGAGGTAAATATCGCCGTCAATACGGACGCGGGCAAAGGCCAACTGATGAGTCGGGCCATGTCGCAATCGAAAGGCAAGGCCAAGGGGCTGCCGAGAGTCGTCGAGCTGCCGCCGAAGTACCAGAACCCGGGCCAGTCGGGGATCAAGACCAGCGTCAATAAGGGGGCCAACGAGTTCAACATCG
>DATJGQ010000902.1:0-3223 GCA_035494815.1 Gemmataceae bacterium | reverse complement strand
CGTCACCGCGTACGCCAGTCAGGCCACGGAGGACGAAGCACTGCAGGCCGGTGCCTGGCGGCTGGTGCCCAAGCCCGTGGACTTGCCGGGCCTCCTCGAACTGGTCAAGGAAGCGATGCAGCAGCCTCTGGTGCTGGTCGTCGACGACGACCCCGACTTGTGTGCGACCCTCTGGGAGGTTCTGCGCGAGCGCGGTTATCGGGTCGGTATCGCTCACGACCCGGCGGCGGCCGCCGGCCAGCTCCGCGAGGCCAATTTCCAGGTGGTGCTGATCGACATGAAGCTATCGAGTGGCGACGGCGGGGACGTTTTCCGTACCGTCCGGGGATGTGATCCCCAGGCCCGGACGGTCGTCATCACCGGCCACCCGGAGCAGACGGATGAAGTCGAGCAAATCGTTCGTCGCGCGGGTGCCGACGCGGTGTGCTACAAGCCGTTCGAGGTGCCGAAACTGCTCGACATACTTGCCCGGCTGACGCGCGGTCGTGGCGGGAGGCCGGCCGCCGGCACAGGTGGCGTATGACCGACGAAACCAAGCTGCGAGCGCTGGTGGTCGAAGATGATGCGGACACGCGGGCCAACCTGGCGGACATTTTGGAGTTGGACGGCTGGCAAGTCGTGGCTGCCGGTACAGTGGCCGCTGCGTTGGACCGGGACGATTGGCCGTCGTACGCCGCGGTGATCCTCGACCGCCGCCTGCCCGACGGCTCGGCCGACGACTTGTTGCCACGGATCCGAACACTCGCGCCGCAGGCGGAGGCCGTGATCGTGACCGGGCACGCCGACGTGGCCGGCGCCGTCTCGGCGCTGCGGCACGGCGCCGCCGATTACATCCTCAAGCCGATCGACGCCGGCGAACTGCGGGCGCGGCTCGGCCGCATCGCGGACAATCGCCGGGTCAGGCTCGAGTTGCGCAGGCAGGAAATCACGCTCCGGCTCGTGCTCGATACCATCAGCGACGGCGTGCTGGTAGTGGACGCCGCCGGGACCGTCTTGCTCTCCAACCCGGCGATGGAACGTCTGGTCGGGCCCGTACGAATCGGAGCCGCACGGGCCGACTGGCCGCACCGCGATTGTGCAGTCCGGCCGGATGGCGACAGGCTTCCGCACGAGGAGCTGGCGCTCGCGCGGGCACTCCGCGGCGAAACGATTTACGACGCCGAAGAGTTGTTCCGTCGTCCGGGGCAGGACCAAAGCCGCTGGGTCAGTGCCAGCGCCGGGCCGATGCGGGACGCGGCCGGCCGCATCCGCGGGGCGGTCGTCATTCTCCGGGACATGACCGAACGGAAGCACGCCGAAGAGGCCCTGCGGGACGTCAACCGCCAACTCCGCGACGCGCTGCAGGCGCTGCAAGCGCAAGGGGCGGAACTCCGCCGGGCGGAACGGAAATATCGGGGCATCTTCGAGCAATCGATCGAAGGCATCTGCCAAATTACTCCCGACGGACAAATCATCACGGCAAACCCGGCGCTCGCGCGGATGTTGGGCTACGCCAGCCCGGAGGAGCTGCTCGCCGTCCCGCGCCAGTCCTGGGTCACTCATGGCGACGGCTGGGAGCGCTTCTTGGCCCGTGCACTTCAACCGGGGTCGGCGACAGAACGCGTTGAGGCTCAGATTGAGCGGCGCGACGGCGGGATGATCTGGGTCGCCGGGACGCTCCGCGCGGTGACGGCCGGCGGCACCCTACGGTATCTGGAGGCTCGAATCGAAGACGTCAGCGAGCGGAAACGCCTGGAGGCGACGTTCTTCCGCGGCCAGCGCATGCAAACGATCGGCGACCTGGCCGGCGGCATCGCGCACGACCTGAACACGGTGCTGGCCATCATTCTGACGGCCGCCGGCAATTTGGAGCTGAACCTGCCGGACGAGGAACGGGCCCAGGTGTTGGAAGAACTGCGCCAAAGCGCACGTCGCGGAGCGGGAATCGTCAAGCAACTCCTCACTTTCGCCCGTGGTGCCGGCGCGACTTCCGGGCCGATGCAACCGGCTCCGGTGCTCCGAGACCTGACGAGTCTGCTCAAACACTTGCTGCCCCGTAGCATTAGAATTCAGCCGGAAATCGCGGATGACCTGTGCCCGATCCTCGGCGACAGCACGCAACTCTATCAGGTGGTCATGAACCTGGCTGTCAATGCCCGCGATGCCATGCCCGACGGCGGCAGTCTGACGATCGCGGCGAAAAACGTGACCGTGTCGGCATCCGCGCCGGTCCCGGATCTGAAACCTGGATCGTACGTCCGCATCCGCGTGGCGGACACCGGTGTCGGCATCGCTGCGGAACACATGGAGAAGATCTTCGACAGTTTTTTTACCACGAAGGCGCCCGGGCACGGGACCGGGCTCGGGCTTGCGACCGTGCTCGGCATCGTCCGCGGGCATGGCGGCCGCGTCCGTGTGGAAAGCAGCCCCGACCGCGGCTCGCGATTCGACGTTTACTGGCCGGCGCATGATTCGTCCGTCGTCACGATTCGCCGGGCGGCGGTGACGGATGTCCCCGGCGGACAGGGCGAGCTGGTGTTGGTGGCCGGCAGCGAACGGTCGTTCGGCGAATTCGCGAAGGCGACCCTCGAAGCGTACGGGTATCGAGTCCTGCACGCCGATTTTCCCGGAGAAGCGATGGCTCTGCTCGATCGCCACGGCAAGGCGGTGCGGGCCGCCCTCATTGACGCGGGCGACGGTTGGACGCCGGTGCGGCAAGCGGCTGAGGCCGTCGGCGCGGCCCTGCTCGCCAGGCCCAGCGGGGCCGACACGCTCCTGCAATCCTTGCACGAAGCCTTGCGGACCGAGTCCGCGGAGGTCCGGTCATGACGACGCCGCTGCGCCTGTTGATCGTGGACGACGACAACGCCCTGCGCGTGAATCTGGTCCGTCGATACCGGCACCTCAACATGGAGGTCGCCGACTTCGACAGCGGCGAGGCGCTGCTGGGCCGTTGGCCGGCCGGCCGATGGGACGTCGCCCTCCTGGACCTTCGGCTGCCCGGCATGGACGGGATCGCCCTCCTCGAAAAGGTCAAGGAGCGGCAGCCGGACCTGGAGGCAATCCTGTTCACGGCCGAGGGGAGCATCGACACGGCCGTGGACGCAATGCGCCGCGGCGCCTACGACTACGTCACCAAGCCCGTCGCACACATGCCGGATTTGGACATCCGCATCCAGAAGGCGTCGGAAAAGGTCCGACTCGTTCGCAAAGACCGCCAATGGGCCGAGCATTTGGCGTACGA
>DATJGQ010000901.1:0-3138 GCA_035494815.1 Gemmataceae bacterium | reverse complement strand
GACGATCGGTCAATTGGCTACGAGTGGCGGAGGCCTCAGCCTGACGGCGAGCGGGGGCACCCTCACGCAGTCCGGCACCGCTAACGCCGGGGCGGGTGTGGTCAACGTCTCGGCGTCCGGCAACCTCACGATGGACGCAGTGACCGGTTCGACGGTCACGCTGACGAGCACGAACGGAGCGATCAATTCTGCGAGTGGGAACCGGATCGCCGCGACGACCCGGCTCAATCTCACGGCCCGAACCGGGATCACGGTCAACAGCCAAGCCGTCAGCGTCCAGGCCGGCAACAGTACGTCGGGAAATATCAGCGTCACGCAAGCCGCGACGCCTGCTCAGGCACTCACGACGGCCGGGACCGGCGTGGTGAATTCGGCCCCGGGCGGATCGGTCACACTCACCAATCTCGGAGCCGCGATTACCGTGGCCGGCACATCGTCCGTCCAAAGCAGCAACGGACCGGTCACGCTGGCAGCGCTGGACTTCACCGTCGCCGGCGCGGTGAGCAGTGGTACGGGCCGCACGACGCTGGCCAACTCGACGGCCGGGAGACAGTTCGACCTGGGAACTAACACCGCCGGCAAGATCGGCCTGACTCAGGCGGAACTCAACAGCGTCACGGCGGGGGTGCTGCAAGTCGGCAGCGATACCGCGGGCATGATCAGCGTCAGCGCCGCGATCGGTCCGTTTGCCGGCAGCAACACACTTGCCCTCGTGAACAACGACGTGGTGACGCAGACGACCGCTTCGCTCACCGTGCCCGATCTGCGGGTCAGTTCGTCACAGGTCGGGATGGGGGGAGCGAACAATGTCGGCACGCTTGCGGCGTCCGTCAGCGCCGGGAACCTCGTCTTTGACGCCAACAATCCGTTGATGATCGGGACCGTGGACGGCGCCTCCGGCATTGCGACGACCGGGGGGAGTGTCAGCCTGTTCGCCGACGCCGTTGACGTGCAACAAGCCGTCAATGTGGGGACCGGCCTTGTACAAATGTCACCCTTGACGAACGGTGCGCAAATCAGTCTCGGGAGCGAGGTGGCCGGGCGGCTCAGCCTGACCGACGCGGAATTGGGCCGGGTCACCGCCGGAACCCTGCGCGTCGGGGCCGGAACCACACCAGGCTCGATCGCCATTAATGGCCCGGTCACCCGCCACGCCGGCTACAACACATTGTCGCTGAGCACGGGCGGCACGCTCACGCAGACGGCGGCCCTTTCGGTGGCCAACCTGGCCGTAACGACGACGGGCGGCGTCGCGCTCACCAACGCGGGCAATGACTTCGATACCCTCGCCGCCCAGGTGACCGGCGGCGGCATCGGCTTCTCGGACACGGACGCCAACGCGCTGACCGTCGGCACCGTGGACGGCGTGAATGGCATTACCACCAACGCCGGCCCGGTTACGTTGACTACCGGCGGCTCGATCACGGACGGCAACGGCGCTGCCAAGAACGTCACCGCGTCGAGTCTCACCGCGAACGCGGTGGCCAGCATCGACCTCGACACGGACGTGGGCGCGTTGTCGATGGGCATGACGGGAGCGGGCGCGATCAACCTGACCGAGGCCGGGACCGCCACCATCGGCACGCTGAGCCCCGGTACCGGGACGATCACGCTCGGCGGCGGCACCTTCGACCTCGGTGGCAGCAACGCGATGACGGGCAATCTCATCGTGGCGGGGGCGACTCTGAATCTGGGTGCGTTCGCACAAATCATGACCAGCGTCCAGCTCACAAGCGGCAACATCCTTGGCACGGGCACCCTGTCCAGCGTCTTCGACTTCGACGTTCGGAGCGGTTCGATCGCAGCCAAACTCGGCGGCGGCGTCGGCCTGAATAAGACGACCACCGGCACGGTGACACTCTCCGGCGCCAACACTTACGCCGGCACGACGACGGTCAGCGGCGGCACGCTCCTGATCAATGGTAGCCAGGCGCCGGGCAGTTCGGTCACGGTCGATAGTGGCGGTGTGCTGGGCGGCACCGGCACGGTCGCCGCTGGCGTCACGCTCAATTCCGGGGGCACACTCGCGCCCGGCACCGGCCTTGGCATCATCGGGACGGGCAACCTGCAGCTCGCTTCGGGAACGACCTTTACCACTGACCTCAACGGCCCCTATGCCACGGCAGGGACGGATTACGACCGCGTCAACGTTGCCGGCACCGTCAACCTGAACTCGGCGACCCTCACCCTCGTCGGCGGCACGATTGCCACGACCGCGGGGCAGGTGCTGACCATCATCAGCAACGACGGGACCGACGCGGTTGTCGGCACGTTTGCCGGCCGCCCGCAAAATAGCACGCTTTCGGTGGGGTCCTTCTACGCGCGGATCAGCTATACCGGCGGTGACGGCAACGACGTGACCCTGACGACCCTGACCACGCCCCCGGCAGTGGTCCAGTCGGTGATGATCGACAACGGCACCGCCCAGCGCTCGATGGTCCGCAGCGCTACGGTGACATTCGGCCGGGTGCTCAATTTCACCGGCTCTCCGACGGCGGCGTTCCGACTCGCCCGGACCGGCCCCGGCACGCCGACCGGCAATGTGACCTTGGCCGTCGACCTGTCCGGTTCGACGGCGACGCAGACCGTCGCCCGGCTCACCTTCACCGGGGCGCTCACCGAGGGAGCGAACTCGCTCATCGACGGCAGCTACACGCTGACGGTGTTGAGCGCCCAGGTGCAGGGCGGCATCCAGGGCGGCGACAACGTCTCGACGATGTTCCGCCTCTACGGTGACATAAACGGCGACAAGGCGGTCAACGGTCTGGACCTGAACGCGTTCCGCAACGCGTTCGGGACCACCTCGGCCGACGCGGGCTATATGTCGTTTCTGGACTTCAACGGCGACGGGGCGATTAACGGCACCGACCTGACCCAGTTCCGTAACCGTTTCGGGGTCATCCTGCCGTAGACTTCGGCCCGACGCGGTCCCGGCCCGGGCGTCACGACTTTGTCGTGACGCTCTCGAGCCGGTCGCCGTCCTGTCGCACGATCCGCAGGTCGTCCTTGTCCGGTCACCGCTCGCGGAGCAGCCGGCGAGCGTGGTCGTCGGCGTCGTCCACGGTGGAATTGTCCGTGCCAGGGCGGGCGGCGACCGTTAAACTCGGGCGCATGCGGGATCGACAGAAGACCACGATG
>DATJGQ010000900.1:0-4286 GCA_035494815.1 Gemmataceae bacterium | reverse complement strand
GGCGGCCTCTGGAACTGGGCTCTCAGCTTCTTCGCCGCCGACAACGGCGGCAATGCGACCGGACCCGCCGGGACGGTGACGGTGCGCGACTGCACCTTCGCCGGCAATTCCGCTGAATTTGGCGGCGGGCTGGACAACAGCGGGACGGCGACGGTGAGCGGCAGCACCTTCACCGGCAACTCCGCTTTCGAGGGCGGCGGCGGACTCCACACCGCCGCTACATTGGACGGCTCCTTTCATGTCGTGACCGGCTCCGGTGTGGCTACGGTGACCGACTGCGCCTTCACTGAGGACTCCGCCGGGACGGGCGGCGGTCTCGAGAACCTCGGCGGGACGGCATCGGTGCGCGAATGCGCATTCACTCGCAACTTCGCCGGCATTGGCGGTGGCCTCAACAACACAGTTTCAGGGACGGCGACGGTGAGCGACAGCACCTTCACCGGCAACTCCGCCGGCATTGGCGGGGGCCTCGCTAACGGGTCAAATCGGAGGACGACGGTGACGGTGATCGACTGCGCCTTCAATGGCAACACGGCCGACTTCGGTGGCGGCGGCCTCGTCAACTTCGGTGGGCCGACGGTGACAGCGGCGGTGTCCGGCAGCACCTTCGCCCACAACTCTGGCACTTTCGGCGGCGGGCTTGACAACAGCGGGACGGTGACGGTGCGCGACAGCACCTTCACCGGCAACTCCGCCACCAATGGCGGCGGCATTCGCAACGTCGGGACTGTCACCGTGACCGGCAGCACCTTCGCCGGCGACACCGCCGCGAATCATGGCGGCGGCATCGACAACTTTCGGACGGCGACGGTGACCGGCAGCACCTTCACCGGCAACACCGCCGGCTCCGGTAACGGCGGCCTCGCCAACGAGCCCGGCGCGCTGCTGACGCAGTTCGACAACCGGTTCTTCGACGACCAGGCACCCGACGTCTTCCCCTGATCGATGAGGCCTTCCTGTGCCCGCCGCGTCACTTGACGGGCACTGGATGGCGACGGCAACGGCACGAGCGGCGACGACTTCGTGCTGGCCGGCAACCCGGCCAACGGCATGTTCCGCCTGTTCGGGGACGTGAACGGCGACGCGACAGTCAACGGCCTGGACTTGGCCGCCTTCCGCACCGCGTTCGGCACAGTGCAGGGGTCACTCGCCTACCTGGCCCTACTCGACGCCAACGGCGACAGCGCCATCAACGGACTGGACCTTACAGCTTTCCTCGCCCAGCACCGCAAGCGCGGGCGGCCTGACCGCTCGCCAGCGATCCTAGCGACCGCAGCCCGCTAAGCAGTCTGGGTTCATTCCGCGAGTACATTGGGTACTCGCGGCTGCTTTTCCGACCCTCTTTTGTAGGAGAAGTTGCATGTTCTTCTCATCCTGGCGCCGCATCGTTGGGCAGCCACTTTCCGCGCCTCGGCCCGTCGGCCGCCGGCCCCGAAGTCTCTCCATCCGCTGCGAGCAGCTGGAGCCCCGCTGTCAGCCGACGGTCTTCGCCTTCAGCACGGGCGTCCCCGACGGCAAGGTCGCGACTATTAGCGAACCGGCCAGCGCCCACAATTCCGATGTGGAGTTCGAATCGGCCGATGATTTTGCTCTCACGAAGGAGACCGTGCTCCGGCACGCGACCTTCACCGGACTGCTGACCGGCGGCGCGACGCCCGCGGACGTGAGCAACGTCGTCGTTGAGATTTACCGCGTCTTCCCCAACGATTCCGACGTGGGTCGCACCTCGGGGCCGCCCACCTTTAGTCACCTCCCCCAAGTGCCCACGCGGGTCAACTCGCCCTCGGACGTCGCGTTCGAGTCGCGCGACTCGGCCGACAAGGAACTCAACTTCGATACGAGCGTTCTCGCCGGGAGCTTCACTGCCCACGCCTCGGTGTCTAGCGCCGACCAGCTTCGACTCCACTCGGGCGGCAACGGCGAGGTTTCGGGGACCGAAGTCGAGTTCGATGTCACCTTCCGCAACCACCCCATCGACCTGGCCGCCGGCCACTACTTCTTCGTACCCCAGGTGGGCCTAAACGACACGGCGCCCGCCGGCGCCCATTTCCTCTGGCTCTCGGCCCCCAGACCGATCGTGCCCCCCGGGACCGCCTTCCCGCCGGGCGTCACGGATCTGCAGAGCTGGATGCGGGACGACCCGCCCTTGGCCCCGGACTGGCTGCGCATCGGCACCGACATCATCGGCGCCGCCCCACCCCCAACCGCGCCCACGTTCAACGCCGTCTTTTCCCTATCCGGCGAGATCGTGAAGCGGCAGAACGACGATCCCACCGATGTCGCCTCCGCCGTAGCGCAGATGACCTTCTCGATTCAGGCAGCGCCACAGCTCAACGTCGGGCCGCTGGTCACCGCTACCGCTGATACCGGCGCCGGGACTAGCCTGTCGAGTGCACGCACATTCCCGAGCATGGACACCGCAACG
Organism: Gemmataceae bacterium; assembly: GCA_035494815.1. Classification (GTDB taxonomy): domain Bacteria; phylum Planctomycetota; class Planctomycetia; order Gemmatales; family Gemmataceae; genus DATJGQ01. The sequence goes on along the minus strand of DATJGQ010000900.1, from coordinate 1,861 downwards.
GCACTCGCCCTAAGCCGTAACGTGCAGGGCGACACCCTGGCGGAGTATTCCGCGGTGACCCCCGACACGGGCTCGGGGCTAAGCGCGCCGGACGCCGATGGCTCGGCGGGTGCCCCGCTGGTATTTCCTGACCGGGGGGAAGGTAAGAAGTAAGTAGGGGAGCGATTCGTTGCCGAACAACGACCATCGACTCAGTACCAATGCAATTGACCGGGCGGGCGCTTTTGCGAGGGGGGACAAAGGGGATAGATCATCAGCTTAACGAATTGATGACTATCCCCTTCAAGCCTCAGTCGAAAGCTGCCAAACCCGGTCCTGGCGTTCGTGGCCGTCTTCAAGATGTGTGGCGCCGGCGGAGAGAACGTCGCCGCTCATAACCGCCGGTCAGTCCGCCGGGGCGCGGGTCCAGGTGTTCCAAGGCGCCGTCCGAAATCGCCAGAATCAGTTGCCGGAAGAGATCGAGTCCAGTCGGTAGCTGTTGGCGCCGTTAAGGCGAAACCCAATTGCACGTAGAGCCGGTCGGGCATATCAGGTCGAAAGTTGTGGCCCGCGACTGTTTTCGGCGATCCTGTTGGCCTCATCAACCGGTGCAGTGCTCATGACCATTGCGCCGCTGAAAAACGTCCCGCGCCGGCCGGAGACCACGAGTGGGTGAACCCTTTTCAACGGCCGACGGCGGGACGGTCCGTCTACCGGCCGAGCGCCACTCCTGTGAGGGCGAGAGTGGATAATACGGTCACCGCGGCATCGGGTGGGGGGAAGACCAGTCGGACCGGCCATTCTCACTTGCCCTTTACGAGCTTGGGAAGAATGCATGAGCCTTGATCCGAACTCCACCGGGTCGTTAACTCAGACGCCGCCGGAGTCGCGAATGGGCCGGGAAGAGACGGCCGACGACCTCCGCGCGCTGCGCGCGGTCGTCGAGGGGACAGCCGCCGGCACCGGCCGAGAGTTTTTCCGGTCCCTGGTCCGACATCTCGCCGAGGCCATCGGCGTCCGCTACGCCGTCGTCGCCGAATTCCCCAAGGCCCCGCCGCACGTCCGCACGCTCGGCTTTTGGGACCGCCACCGGGTCGCGGACAATTTCGAGTACGACTTCACCGGGACGCCGTGTGCCGAAATCGTGCGCGGCGGATTGGTGCATCATCCGACCGGGGTGTCGCGACTGTTCCCGCGGGCGGCGCCGCTGGTCGAGCGCGGCATCGACAGCTACATGGCTGTGCCGTTCGTGGACGACGCGGGAAACATCCTGGGCCACCTCGCGGTGTTCGACGAACGGCCCATGCCCGCGGAGCCACGCCGGCTGTTTTTTTTCCAGATCTTCGCCGCCCGCGCCACGGCCGAGCTGGAGCGTATGCGGGCGGCACAACGGGTCGGCGAGAGCGAGGCACGCTATCGCGATCTGTACGAGAATGCGCCGCATGCGTCCGCGACCGTCGGCACCGACGGGCGATTCCTCGAAGTCAACCGCCGACTAACCGAGATGCTCGGCTATCCGCTCGAAGAGCTGGTGGGCAGTCTCGTCCACTCCTTCACGCCCGACACCCCGGCCGGTAAGGCGCGCAGCCTGGAGGTCTACCGTAAGCACCTGGCCGGGGAGTCCGTCTCCGGGTGGGAATTGGAGGTGCGTCGCAAGGACGGCCGCCCCGCGTGGATCAAGCTGTGGATGGAGCCGACGCGCGGGGCGGACGGCTCGGTTCAGGCCAGCCGGTCGTTTTGCGTGGACATCACGGACCAGGTGTTGGCGGAGCGGGAACGAGTCCGACTTAAGGAGCAAAACCTCTACCTCCAGGAAGAGATCAAATCGGTCCACAATTTCGAGCATATCGTCGGCGGCAGCCCCGCCTTGATGGCGGTGCTG
>DATJGQ010000899.1:0-5393 GCA_035494815.1 Gemmataceae bacterium | reverse complement strand
TGAGAGTCTCCACGTCGGGCTTACGCCTCGACGCTCGCCAAAACACCACTCGTCATTCGTCGTTCCGCCGTCGTCAATCGCCGTTCCCCGCACTAAGCTACGCAGAGATGCCCCAGTCACCGGACGACACGCCGCTGCCCGAGATCGTCGGGTCGAGCCCGGCCATGCGCGAGGTGTTTCGCCTCACCCGCCTGGCCGCCCCGACCCGGGCCCGCGTGCTCATCATCGGCGAGACCGGCACCGGCAAGGAACTGATCGCCAAGGCGATCCACAAACTCTCCGCCCGCGCCGACGGCCCGTACATCCGCGTCAACTGCGGCGCGCTATCAGAAAGTCTGCTCGAGAGCGAGTTGTACGGCCACATCAAGGGCGCCTTCACCGGCGCCGTCGATAACAAGATCGGCCGGTTCGAGGCCGCGCACACCGGCACGCTCTTCCTCGACGAAATCTCGAGCATGAGCTTCCGGCTGCAGGTGAAGCTGCTGCGCGTCTTGCAAGAACGCGAGTTCGAAAGAGTGGGAGATAGCCGGACCATCCGCGTCGACGTGCGCGTCGTCGCCGCGACCAACCAGTCGCTGGAAGAAGAGATCGCCGCCGGCCGGTTCCGCGACGACTTGTACTATCGGTTAAACGTCGTGCCGATCTACCTGCCGCCGTTGCGCGAGCGGCGCGAGGACGTCGCGAGTCTCGCCCGTTTCTTCCTCAAGCGCTACGGCGACGAGAACCGCCGCGACACGCCGGAACTTTCGGAGCGGATGCTGCAAGCGCTGCTCGACCACGACTGGCCGGGAAACGTCCGCGAGTTGGAAAACTACATGGAACGGCTGGTGGTACTCAGCCACGGCGGGCCTTTGACTCCGGAACTCGCCGGACCGCCGGGGGCGGAGGTGCATCAACTGAAGGTGAAGACGGGGCGGGCGGGCGAGGATCTGCCGAGTTTGGTGCAGCGGCTGGTCAAGGTGGGTGTCAAACAGTACCCGCCTGGCGAGAGGCTCTACGACCGCGTGATCTCGGCCGTGGAGCGGGAGTTGATCGGCCAGGTGATGCAACAGTGCGACCACGTCCAGGTGAAGGCGGCGCAGCGGCTGGGCATGAACCGCAATACGCTGCACCAGAAGCTGAAAGAGTTCAGCGGCGGAGAGTCGACCGACGTGACCCAGTAAGCCACACGCAATGACGGACCAGCCCGAAGCGCAAGCGAGGGATGAGACAGTCACTTCCCTCGCTTGCGCTTCGGGCTGGTAGAATAGTGCTCGGTCACGCTTGGGGTTATCCTTTTGGAAGGCATTACTCGCTTCTGCTTTGCCGCCAGTTACGCGGTCGCACTGATCCTGGAATTACTCCAGCTGGTCTGGCCGCGGCAGGTCCAGCGGCTGCTCGCGCTCGCGTTCGGCGGGGCGGGGCTGATCGCACACACGGTGTACCTCGCCGTGCAGCGGCCTCCCGTTGCGGGCCCGTACGGGTCGCTGCTGTTGCTCGCCTGGGTGCTGGCGATCTTCTACCTCTATGGCACCATTCATCACCGCCGGCTGGCCTGGGCACTGTTCGTACTCCCGCTCGTGCTGAGTCTGGTGATCCTGGCGGGACGCGTCGCGCCGTCGCCGGACGCGCCGCCGCCCTCAGGCTTTTTCAGTGGACTGGTCGGCCCCGGCTTCTGGGGTGCCATCCACGGCGGACTGCTGCTGCTTGCGGCCGTCGGCGTGTGCGTCGCCTTCATCGCAAGCGCCATGTACCTCGTCCAGGCACGCCGGCTGAAAGCCAAGCTCGCGCCGACTCAGGGATTGCGGCTCCTGAGCCTCGAACGGCTCGAAGCGATGAACCGCCGGGCGATCAACATCGCGTTCCCATTGTTAACGGTCGGCCTGCTCGTCGGCGCGGCGCTGACGGCGCAGCACGACGAGGCGCTCAAGGCGTGGACGACCGGCAAAGTTCTCGGCACGGCAGGATTGTGGCTGCTGTTCGTACTGCTGATGTATCTCCGTTACGGCCTGCACCTGCGCGGCCGGCACCTGGCGTTCGGGTCGCTGGCGGCATTCGTGCTGATGCTGGCGACGCTCGCCGCGTCGCATCCGTTCGCGGGAGCCTTGCCGTGAACCTGCACCTCTATGGCTGCAGTTTCCGCACGGCGCCGGTCGCGATCCGCGAGCGGTTGGCCGTCCCCGAGCTGCGCGTCGCCGCGACGCTGCTGGAACTCCTCGCCCGCTTCGGCGGCGAGGCGCTCGTCCTGAGCACCTGCAACCGGCTGGAACTCTACCTCGTCCCCGACGGGTCGACCGACCCGGACCGCGTCGCGACGTTTCTGAGCGAATGCCAAAACGTCCCCGCGACCGACATTCGGCCACACATCTACGCCCGCGGCGACGCGGAGGCCGTCCGTCACTTGTTCCGCGTCGCGGCCAGCCTCGACAGCCTGATCGTCGGCGAAGGCCAGATCGCCGGGCAGGTCAGGCGGGCATACGAGATGGCGTCGCAATCTGCGGCGGCCGGGCCGGTGCTGCACACGCTGTTGCAGCACGCTCGCGTCGTCGCCAAGCGCGTCCGCCGGGAGACGGGCATCGCCCGCGGGCACGTTTCGGTCTCGAGCGTCGCCGTCGATTACGTGCGCCAGGTTTTCGACCATTACGGCGACAAGACCGTCCTCGTCATCGGCGCCGGCAAAATGGGCGGGCTGACGCTTAAACATTTGCGCGGATTGAAGCCCCACCGGATTCTCGTGACGAATCGCAGCCCCGAGAAGGTCGCGGCAGTCGCGTCCGGCTGCGGCGGCGAGGCGGTGCCCTGGGAGAAGCTCGATGACGTCCTCGCGTCGGCGGACATCGTCTTAAGCACCACCGGGGCGGCGGAACCGATCATGACGGCCGAGCGGTTCTCCGGCGTGCTCGCGCGGCGGACCAGCGGGCCGATGGTCATCCTCGACATCGCCGTGCCGCGCGACTTCGACCCCGCGATCCACGACGGCGACCGGGTGTGCCTCTTTAACATCGACGACCTCCACCGCATCCGCGAAGCGACCCTCGCCGACCGGTTCAAGCACGTCGCCCCGGCCGAGGCGATCGTCGAGCAGGAGATGAGGCGGTTCGTCGGCGAATGGGCTCGGCGGCGACACGGGGCGGTGATCGCACAACTGACCGCGGACTTCGAGGCGAAACGGCGGGCGGTCCTCGGCCAACTTTTGAGCCGACTGAACGGACGCCTCTCCGACGCCGACCGCCAGGCGATTGAGGGGGCGTTCCGACTTTTGCAGAATCAATTCTTGCACGGGCCGATCAGCGCGCTGGGCGAGGCGTCGCGCGAAGGCGGCGGCTCGACGCTACTCGAAGCGTTGCGGCAATTGTTCCGGTTGCGTGACTGAGCGGTAGGCTACGGCGGTAGCAATAGGGCGTCCGACGTTAGCTCGACTTCTTCGCGGTCGCCATAAAACGCGGCCGTGAAAAACTGGAGGAAGCCGGCGAAGCCAAATAGCGCGCGATGCAGTCTGACTGGCGTGAACCCGACCCAAGCGCGCCATTCGCAGGTGGCGGTGCCGGTCGCCAAGCGGAGAGTTACCTCAGCATAACGGATTGAAATAACCGTCCCGCCGACGCCTGCTCCGGTCGCGACAGCTGCCGCTGAAAGGTTAACTCGAATGTCGGCCGCGACGGAGTCATTGAAAACCGTGTCGTCCGCGCCCGTGTCGAGAAGCCCTTCGACCGCGCGGGTCCCTAGCGGCCCGACAACACTGACCGTCAAGATTGGTTTCGGCCTGGAGAGCCGGCCGCCAAGCGAGACGACGGCTCGGGACACGAGAAACTGTTTGTACGGGTATTTCAGAACCATCCGAGAAAGCTAACTTCGGGGTCATCCACATACCCATACACCACTCGGCCGGGATCCAACCCTGCGGCCTTCACGTTCTTTTGTAATTCGTCATATGATTCCCCGTTGGCCACGATTGACGCACCGTCCCAACTGTAGGCGACATGGCGTCCGTAGTACTTGGCCAACTCCTCGGGCGGAAAACTGCGCTGGTTCTCATAGTAGCGCTCGTCCCATTGTGGACATTCAGGCTTTGTGTTCATAACGCCCCCGTGAGGAGCAACTGGGGAATCTCTGTCTTCGATTGTACCAACCTTGCTTGGCCCTGCGCATGCCGTATGCCGTTCACTGCGCGCTTACCACTTCCCCGCCGTTGATGCTGTGCAGCGCCTCGAATGTGCTGAACGGCACACCGTCACTGATGAACCGCACGGTACCGTCCAAGAACAGCATGTTCGCCCCGCCCGGGTGCCAGGAGCCGAACCCGCCGGCGTCCTGCAACTGCCCGCGGCTGTCGGTCAAGCCTTGGACGATCCGGCCGAACGGGTAGTTGAGGTGGTGCTTCTCGTCGATGACGACGCCGTGGCAGCACGACCGCGTGCCGGAGCCCCAGTAGGGGCCGTACGCGTCGAGCCATTTCGCCTGCCGCGATTCGCCGACGCCGATCGTGTTGCTCAACCCGTCGGTCACGGCCGCGAAGTTCGCCGCCCCGTTGGTGCCGAACGCGCCGACGGTTGCCCCGTCGGGATAGTGCGTCGAGTCGTCGGTCGCGTGGTAGGTCGAGAAGTAGAAGTTGCTGCGGCGGGCGAACTGGCGCGAGTACTGATGATACCACGGCAATTCCGGGATCGGCGGCGTGACGGTGTAGTCGGCCGGGTAGCCGTTGTCCGAGACGACCGGCGGCGGGTTTTCGTCCGACGGGCAGTCGTACACGAAAATGTCCTGGCTGATCACCGGCACGTTCTTGTTCGCGTCGCCGCCGAGCCAGGTGTTGTCGAGGCCGACCGAGTGCGCCGAGTGGCTGGACGGGTTTTGGTAGTCGTAAATGCGGAAGAGCGCCTCCTGCTCGATGAACGGCAATAGGGCGACCCAGCCGGTGTGGTTGTAAATCCGCCACGGTTTGCCGGTGAAATCGACTTCGGGTCCGGCGTAATTCGGCTGCAGCCGCCCGGCAGCCCCGGAATGGATCTTCGCCGCGGGCAGCCGGCCCCGCGTGTCGTGGAAGTTATGCAGGGCCAGCCCGATCTGTTTGAGATGATTCTGGCACTTGGCCCGGCTGGCCGCCTCGCGGACATTTTGCACCGCCGGAAGCAGCAGGCCGATCAGAGTGGAGATGATGGCGATCACCACCAGAAGTTCGATCAGGGTGAACGCGCGGCGAGCGAGTGACATGGACGTCCCGGGCAAAAGACGGGCAAAGTAGGGGCAGTTTAACAAGGGGTAGCGGCCGAAGCGAGCTTTTCGCAGGTCCGGGCGGGCAAGACGGCTGTTCCCAAGGAGGAATCTCTTGCCCGTGCGGTACAATCGGTAATTACGGACCAGTTCCGCTGCGACGCGAGTCTTGGCGAGCGTCGAGGCGTCAGCCCGACGTGGAACCT
>DATJGQ010000898.1:0-3060 GCA_035494815.1 Gemmataceae bacterium | reverse complement strand
CCGACGGCTTCGTCAAGCCAGAGAGCGGCAAGACGTCGATCAGCTACGGCGTCATCAACTGCGGCCCCTGTCCCCTGCCCGGCGGGCGGGTGATGTTCACCAGCAACCGTAACGCCTATCGCCCGCCGAAGGGGTATCCGCCGGTCACGCTCCAGTTGTTCGTGATGGACGATGACGACGGAGGCAATGATCGGGCCGTCGGCACCGCGACCGAGCGGAACGTGGAGCAGGTCGGGTTCCTGAACGTCGCCGGCGCACTTCACCCGACGGTGCTGAAGGACGGGCGCGTCGTCTTCAGTTCGCTGGAGTCGCAGGGGCTGCACAACGAGATCCTGTGGGGCATCTGGAGCATTCACCCCGACGGCTCGGCGTGGGGGCCGGTGGTCAGCGCGTTCGACCCGGTCACGGCGCCGAACGCATTCCACTTCCAGGCGCAGCTCTCGGACGGGAGCCTGATCGTCGAGCAGTATTACAACCTGAACAACAACGGAATGGGAGCCTACCTGAAGCTCCCGCCGCGGCCGGCAGAGGGATACCCCGCGTTCGGGCCGGCGTATACCGGGGACGAGCGCAACCCGCCGCTGCGGTTCGGGCGTTTCGACAACGGCCGGCCCAAGATCTACCGGCTGCCGTTCAGCCCGTACGGCGTCGAGGCGTTCACGCCGTTCGCGAACAACGCCGAGGGGCCGGCCGACCGATCGGTCCTCGGCGACAAGGACTCCCCGGCCGTCGGGAAGTTCACCCACCCCGCGCCGGCCCCGGACAACGGCCTGCTGACCGTCTGGGCGACGGGACCCGTGAACCACCAGAACGGCGAGAAGCTCCCGATGCCGGATGCGGGCATCTACCTGATCAAGGGGGGCACGTCGATCGAGGCGCCCGCGGAGATGCGGCTGATCAGAAACGACCCCGCGTACAACGAGCAGTGGCCGCGGGCGGTCGTGCCGTACGAGCGGATCTCTGGCGTAAAGGAGCCCGCGCGGCTGCCGGCAGTGGCGAATGATGGCAAGCTCCACCCCGCCCTGCCGGCGGGCATGCCGTACGGGCTGGTCGGCACGTCAAGCCTCTACAAACGGGAAAGCTTCCCGAGCGGCGCCGTGCCCAAGGGGGCTGTCACCTCGACTTTCGCCGGCAAGAACGACCCGACCGGCGGCTACGAGGGGCTCGACCCGTTCAACACATCCGAGAACGGCGCGACGCTCAACTGGTTCAACCAGGGCGCCGACGCCGGCCGGTACCGCAACGAGGACATCCACGCCATCCGCATCCTGGTGATGGAGCCGACGACCGACCGCAACCGCGGCCCCAATGCGGGCCGGCTGTTCCGCAGCCACGCGATGGAGCGACTCCGCATCCTCGGCGAAGTCCCGGTGCGCAAGTTCGACCGGGAAGGCAGGCAACCGCTCGACCCCGACGGCAACCCGGACACCTCGTTCCTGGCAAAGATTCCGGCCGACCAACCGTTCACGTTCCAGACGCTCGATCGCGACGGGATGGTCCTGAACATGGCGCAGACCTGGCACCAGCTCCGCCCGGGCGAGGTCCGCACCAACTGCGGCGGGTGCCACGCCCACTCGCAGGAGCCGACCCCGTTCGAGCGGACGGCCGCGGCCGGGGCCGACTACAAGCTATTCGACCTGACGGCGTCCACCCCGCTATTGGCGGACCGGGCGCGGGACGAGTCCAAGGCGCGGTGGGACGACGCCGGGCAAGCAGGGCTGCGTTACGAGCCGTCGGTGAAAAACGTCGAGTACTACCGCGACGTGCGGCCGATCCTGAACCGCAGTTGCGTCGCGTGTCACAACAAGCGACTGGAGGACCGCGCGGGCAAGCTGGCCATGGACGACGACTCGCCGGTCAAGATGGGCAGCGACCACCCGCTGCCCGAGGCGTACGCGCGACTGGCGGCAGATTACGGCGAGAAATCCCGGTGGGGTTACCCGCCGCTCATCCGAAACGGCAGTTGGCGGAACCAGAACGCGTCGCGCTACGTGCGGAAGTTCCAGGCCCGCCGGAGCCTGCTGGTGTGGAAGGTGTACGGCCGGCGGACCGACGGCTGGACCAACGACGACTTCCCCAGCGAGACGGTCCCCGGCGATCCCGCTTCGATGATGTGGCGCGGGCTGCCGGTAGCGGACACCCCGCGCAACCGTAACCGTGCCGACCTGGACTACAACGGGCACTCCTGCCCCCCGCCCGAAGCGGCGGCCAGCGGCGCTTGCGCGGCACCGGATGGGTCGAGCGTCAAGGTCGAGCCGCTAACGGATGAGGACCGCCGGACCCTCGTGAGGTGGATCGACCTCGGCTGCCCGATTGACCTCGATTACGACCCCGCTCGCCCCGAGCGCCGCGGCTATGGCTGGGCATGCGACGACCAGCGGCCGACGCTCACCCTCGCCTATCCGACCGCCGGGCGCAACGAGCGGTTGACGCGGATTGTGGTCGGCGTGTGCGACGCTTACAGCGGATTGGACGAGCGGAGCCTGTCCGTGACGGCCGATTTTCCCGTGGACGGGGCTGCGCGCGGAACCGATCTGGCCGCACGATTCAGGCCGTCCGGCCGCGGGACATGGGAACTCAAGCTATCGGCGCCGGTTGACGCCCTGGCAACCGGTACGCTGAGCGTTTCGATCAGGGACCGCCAGGGCAATGTCGCCCGGCTGGTGCGGACGTTCTCCGTCGGCCGCGGTTCGGCGCGGAACGACTGAGCGGCTAACCTGGCGATCCGCTCCAGCGGACCGGCGTGTCCGGCACGCGATTCTTCTTCAACTCCCTGCTACACTCGCCGCAACTCCTGGAAAACATCACTGAGGAGGCGGCCGTGAATCGAGGCAAAATCGCGCGTCTGGCCGTGTTGCTCGTCATCGTTGCCGTACTCTCGTCGGGGCGGTCGTCGGCCACAATCGACCAGGCGCCGTCGGCCGCGCCCGGGCCGGTCACGACTGGCGCGACCGAGGCGCCGTCCCCACCCGTGCCGATCGCTGCCCCGCCGGACTCGGTGTTCGAGCGGTTCATGGAAGGCGACCGCGAGGTCGCACGGAAGTTCTACTCGAAGTACGC
>DATJGQ010000897.1:0-4502 GCA_035494815.1 Gemmataceae bacterium | reverse complement strand
CGCACGCTTCTGCGAAGCGTCGCGAACCGGTCAATGATTAAACAGAAACTCGCTGCTATTGATCAACACCCACAGCGCGTCGCCATATCCCTTGGCCGAGTCGCCGGCGGCGACGTAATGGACCATCCGCTCACTCTCAGGCGCCGTCGGTCGCCGAGACAGCACCCGCAGGTAGAGCGCCTCGATCGCCTTCTCCGGCGACTCGTTGGCCTTCGCCAGTTTGGCGACAACCGCCTTCGTGTCGCTCATCGACTGCGAATTCATCAGCCGCAGCACCTGCGGGATCCCGTGCGTATAGTCCTCAACCACGCCGGAATCGTCGTCCGCCTCGGCGTGGAAGAAGTTGCGGAACTCTTCGCGCGGCGTCCGGGGACCCGCTTTCGCTTTCGCCTTGGCCTTCGCCGCGAAACGCCCTTGCGCCGCCGGCTCGCGGGCGAGCACCGTCGTCAGCGAGTCATACAGCACGTCCGCGCTCATGACTTTGAGCTTCATGTGGCTGTACAGCTCTTCGTCGTCGCGGTTCTGCGGCAACGGCCGGCTCGTTCGCTGATAGGCGGCGCTGTTGCAGATGCAGCGGATCAGGTGCTTGACGTCGAAGCCGCTCGCTGTGAACTCGGCGGCCAGCGCGTCGAGCAGCGCCGGGTGCGTGTTGGGGCTGTCGGACCGCATGTCGTCGATCGGGTTGACGATGCCGCGGCCGAAGAAGTTCGCCCACACCTTGTTCACCATCGCCTTGGCGAAGTACGGGTTTTTCGGCGAGGTGACCCAGTTCGCCAGGACCGGGCGATACTCGGACTTGCCGGCCAGCTTGGGCGCCTCGGCGTGCAAGAATCGGGCCGGGACGGTCTTGCCGTTGGTGTCCGGGATGACGGCGGCGCCCTTTGCGGCGGCCGCTTTGGCGGCGATCTTTTCCGCGGCTTTGGCGGCCTTCTCGGCGGCCTTCGGGGCGACTTTTCCGATCGCCTTGAGCTTCGCCGCCGCCTTGTTGGCGCGTTCGGCGAATTGGCCGCTCGGCACCGCTTCCTTAACGCCCGGCACGCCGTCCTCATTCTTGCCGGCGTTCTCCGCCTGCGTCGCGGTGAAGAACGCGGCCATCCCCCAGAAGTCGGTCTGCTTGAGCGAGTGGTCGAACATGTGGTCGTGACACTCGCAGCACTCGAGCTTCACGCCGAGGAACAGGCTCGACGCCGACGCGTTGACGCGGGCCGGCACGATCTCGCGGCGGCCGTTGCCCTCGGCGTGTGCCAGATAGAAAACCGTCGCCGGATTCTGGTCGCGGTCGCCACTCGCGGTGAGGATGTCGCGGACGACCGCATCCCACGTCTCGTTGCAGTTGAACCGCTCGGCGAGCCAATCGCGGAACTTTATCGACAGGAGTTGCCGGTTGTCCATCGTCGGCTTCGCCATCCGGTGATACCAGACGGTGCCGAAGTGTTCGCCGTACGCGGCGTCGGCGAGGAACTCGTCGACGAGTTTTTGACGCTTGTTCGGGTCGGTGTCCGCCAGAAAGGCGGCGGCCCGCTCGGCGGTCGGGATCCGGCCCCGAATGTCGAGGCTGAGCCGGCGAATGAACTCCGCGTCGTCGGCGAGCGGTGACGCGGGGACTTTCGCCTCCGCCAGCCGGCGGTCAATCTCGCGATCGATCCGCGCGGCGACCGGCAGCGGATCGTGCGGTGTGCCGGCGGGCGCCGACCTGAGCGAGGGCCCGCACACGCACCAGCCCAGACCGAGGGCGACCGACGTTAGGAGTGTCTTGCGGAGAGCAGTCATGGCGGGGTACCGAGGCGGGATTCTTCGGCGGGCCGGCTCATCGTACCACGACGGGCGGGCCCCCAGGGTCAGAAAACCATGCTACGCGCCGGTCTTTTTCTTCTTCTTGCCCGCGTCCGCGATGCGGGTCGCTTTCACGACCGTCGCCGTCTCCTTGTCCTTCGGGTCGAAACCGACGATGACGGCGTAGCCCTGCGTCAACTTCTGCAGGTCCTTCTGGTCGATCGCGACGTATTCGATACTCGTCTTGTCGTTCAGCTTGAACTCCGTGGTCGTCGGCGGCTGCTTTTTATTACCGCCGAAGGTGGTGACGGTGAACGTCTTGCCGTCGTCGGCGACTTTGGTGATCGTGCCGACGATCGCGGCGGGGGCCGCGTCGGCCGCCTTGTTCTTTTTCTGCTTTTTGGCCGTCTGGGCCGCGGCCGGAGATGCACCGACGCTAAGCAGGGCGGCGACGCCCAGGATCGCCGCGATGGATCGGAAACGGGTCATGAAAAAGGCTCCTAATTGAAGACGAACGACCGGCTTGTGGCTTTGCAGCCGGTCGGCGGTAGTCAGTTTATTCAACACTGAGGCGTGAAGATGGTTTCGCCTAAATCCGAGGACTTCGAACCGCAACCCCCCGGAGCAGCCGGCGTTGCTGGTCCGTCTCCTGGGAAGTAGCATGGTCGCATGCCGACCGTCCTCCGCGTAGGACTCTTCCGTTTCTTTTTCTACGCGGGCGATGGCGACGAGCCGCCGCACGCCCACATCGAGCGCGACGATTGCGAAGCGAAATTCTGGCTCGATCCTGTGCGAATGGAACGCAGTTATGGATTCAAGGCCAAAGACCTCAGACGCCTCCGGGGACTGGTCGCGGAACATTTAGCAGAATTACTGGAGAGCTGGCATGCGTTCTTCCACGGCGGAGATCGGGACCCCGCTGGCGACCGGAGTTGAGGTAACCGAGGACACCCTGTCCGTCGAGTTGGCCGACGGCCGGACGATTGCGGCGCCGCTGGCCTGGTATCCGCGGCTGGCCCACGCAACCGCAGCCGAGCGGAAGAACTGGCGGCTGATCGCGGCCGGTCGTGGCATCCATTGGCCGGCGGTGGACGAGGACATCAGTGTAGACAACCTTTTGGCCGGTCGGGCGTCGGGCGAGAGCCAATCGTCGTTTAAAAAGTGGCTGGCGAGTCGCGCGAATCCTAAGCGTGGTCGGAAACGCCCCGAAACGTGATGGGCTCCTGAGTCCGCACGCCCATACGACCAGTTTCACGAACAACCGGAGCGGGCCTGAGTAGGTTACAGACGACGGGGCGAGGCATGACCGAAGAAGCGCTGGCCTTCGTGCGAGTTTTCGTGTTCGTCGCGGGGCTTGCGACCGTCTACGCGCTCGCCCGGCGATGGCGGTGGTTGATCGTGTCGCTCGCGGGCATAGCAGCGCTGGCGGGAGTGGCATTGCTCGGCTGGGCGGCGTCGCAAGGGATTTGGGCCGAACCGGGGCGGGTCCACGGCGCGTCGCCGGCGGTCGTGGACGCCTTCCACTTCGGCTTCCCGCTGACGGTCCTCGGGGCGGCGGTCGGCATCGTCGCACTCCCTCCGCCCAACCCGAGTTGGGGAAGCGGCTCGGCCAAAGCGGCCGGCCGCGACATTCTCGTCCGCATGTTTCTGACCTGGGTCGTCAGCTTCGTAGTCGCAATCGTCGTGTACGCCGTGGTGACGGGATACGTGAAATAACGAACGGGCTCGGGAATGGCCGAAGGTTCCTACGTCATCCGTGGCGGCGTCGAAGGCCGAGAGCGTCTGCGGCTGCTGTCCCGCATCCTTCGGCCGACGACTCTGAGTTTACTCGGGCGCGTCGGCGTCCGGCCCGGGATGAGTTGCGTAGACGTCGGGTGCGGCGGCGGCGATGTCACGCTGGACATCGCGCGGCTCGTCGGTGCGGACGGACGCGTCGTCGGCATCGACATCGATGCGATCAAAATTGACCTGGCCCGTGAGGAAAGCGCAATCGCGGGAATTCTGAACGTCGAATTCCGGCAGACGAGTGTCGATGAGTGGAGGCCGGCGCCGCAGTTCGACCTTGCCTACTCCCGATTCCTGCTCACGCACCTGACCGACCCGACGGCGACCGTTCGGACGATGCGGCAGGCCCTGCGGCCGGGCGGGGTCATCGTCATTGAGGACGTCGATTTTGCGGGTCACTTCTGCTACCCAACGCAACCGGCGTTTTCGCGCTATGTCGAGTTGTACACGCAGACGGTCCGTCGCCGCGGGGGCGATCCCGACATCGGCCCGAAACTGCCCGGGATGTTGCTCGACAATGGTTTCGAACGGGTCGATTTGAACGTGGTGCAGCCGGCGGGCATCGATGGCGACGTCAAACTGCTCAACCCGATCACGATGTAGAATTTCGCCGACGCCGTGTTGGCCACAGGTCTGGCGTCGAGGGCCGAGGTGGATGAGATCATCGCGGGACTTTACGAGTCCGCCCGCGACGGCCGCACGGCGATGAGCGTTGCCCGCGTCGTGCAGACGTGGGGTTGGCGACCTGTCTAGGCGGCCCCGACGGGCGCGGTCGCGCCGGGTAACACCCGCAGTACGCTGCGGTTCTTGCCGGTCGCCTTCGCCTCGCTGAGGGCGGCCGCGGCGGCGTCGCGGATGTGCTTGTAGTCCACGTCCACCCCGCTCGGCGCGACCACCATGCCGACGCTGATCGTAATGTGGATTCGCGCGCCGTTATACAGCGT
>DATJGQ010000896.1:0-5459 GCA_035494815.1 Gemmataceae bacterium | reverse complement strand
CCGCGATCAGATCAAGTCAGGCCTCGACCGTCTGGAAGCTCTTCTGGCCGGCAAACTGTGACCGGCCGGCGGAGCGGGAGGTCGCCATGTCCGTTCTCCTGCTGAGCGAGGATGATGTTCGCCGCCTCTTGACGATGGACGAGGCGCTCGAGGCGGTCGAAATCGGTTTGAAAAAGTTAGCGCTGGATGAGGCGGAAAACGTCCCTCGTAGCCGCTGCCGCACGGACCACGCGATGCTGCACGTGTTGCCCGCGTCGGCGAAAGGACTCGGGGTCCTCGGCTACAAGGCCTACGTGACCGGGAAGGGCGGCACGAACTTTCAGGTCGCCCTGTTCGACGGCCGGACGGGCGAGCAACTCGCGCTGATGCAGGCCGACTATCTGGGTCAGGTGCGCACCGGCGCAGCGAGCGGCGTGGCCACGCGAGTCCTGGCCCGGGCCGATGCCACGACGGCCGGCCTCTATGGGACCGGCAAACAAGCGCGAACACAACTGCTCGCCGTCTGCAAGGTGCGGTCCATCCGCCGTGCGCACGTCTACAGCCGCGACGCGGACCGTCGCCGGCGTTTCGCCGAGGAGATGACAGTAGCGTGCGGCACGGAAGTGATCCCCGTCGACCGCCCGGAAGCCGCGGCCGAGGGCCTCGACATCGTCATCACGGCGACCTCGAGTCGTGAGCCCGTACTGAAAGGCGCCTGGGTCGCTGAGGGAGCACACCTGAACATCGTCGGCTCAAACTTTCTCGGCAAAGCGGAGATCGACGTCGAGACTGTCCGGCGGGCCGGGTTGATTGTCGTAGACAGCAAAGAACAGGCGAAGATTGAGTCCGGCGATTTGCTGCCGGCCGTCGAGCAGGGGGTGCTCCGCTGGTCGAGTCTGGTCGATCTCGGTCAGGTGCTGGTCGGAGCCGCCCCCGGGCGAAAGAACGCGCGGGAAATTACGCTGTTCAAATCGCACGGCATCGGCATCGAGGACATCGCCGTCGCGGCGCGGGTCTACGCCCGGGCGAAGGAACAGGGCCGCGGCCGCAGCCTCGACTGGTAAAGCCGCTCCCGGCTTAGCGTTCACAGTATCCCATGCAGCGGCCCCCCCGGCGCGGCGAGAGCATCCACGCGTTTGGCCACCGCCGGGTCCTCGACGACCGGCGGCGCGTGGTGCGGCTTGATGCGGGCGTCGATGACTAGAGCGCCTTCGCACCCCCAGTGCTTCTGCCGCGTAAAGGCGCCGACGCCGTCGATGTCGGCGGCCGGGTTTGAGCGCGTAAACGTCACCCAAAGCCAGTTGTCGAGCGACCGCGCCGCGACATCGCTGTCGTCCACAAGCATGATCAGCGGGAAGTCATTGACCGACTCGTCGGGCCGATACGCCGCACAGAATCGGCGAACCGCCGCTTCGCCTTCGGTCTTCACCGCAGGGCTTCCAACGACCAACACTCCCGGCATGACCACTTTCGGTGACGCAAATCCGTCGGGCAGACGGAACCCGCTCGGCAGCGTCGTCGGCAGGTCGCGCCGCTTCGGCCCGGCCGCGGCGAGCACGACTTTCGAGCCTTCGTTCAGCCCCGTGCCGGAGTAATCGAGGGTGTCGATCGTGGTGCAGGTCTGAAAGTGGACGTCGGCCCGCCAATCGATTCGTTCCAACAGATGCCGGAAGAATGCGCGGATGTCGTGCACGTCGAGCGACGGATCGTCCTCACGCGCGACGATGAGCAGATACTTGGCCAGCGACAGTTGGCCTTGCCCGAGGATGGCGTTGGCACAAGTCAACAGTTCCTGTGGCTTACGCGCCGCCGCATAAGGGACGTAGCGCTCACTGCCGATCGCCAAGAGCAGCGGATGCACACCGGCCGCGTCGACGGCGTGCACCGCATGCACGCCCGGCACGACGGTCGGGATGACAGGTCCGGTCAGTTCGTGGATCAGCCTGCCGAACGACGTGTCCTCCTGCGGCGGCCTGCCGACGACCGTGAACGGCCAGATCGCGTCCCGGCGGTGGTAGACGTGTTCGACGTTCAGCACCGGAAACGGATGCGCGAGGCTGTAGTAACCGAGATGGTCGCCGAAGGGGCCTTCCGGCAGAAGCTTTTCCGGGTCAACCGTTCCGACGACGGCGAAGTCGGCATCGGCGAAGAGCGGTAGTCTCCCCAGCTGCTCGACGAGCCGGACGCGCCGGCCGCCGATCGCGCCGGCGAATGCCAGTTCGGGCAACCCCTCGGGCAGCGGCATCACCGCCGAAAGTGTCAGAGCAGGCGGCCCGCCGACGAAGACGTTGACCCGGAAGGGAACGCCTCTCTCGATCGCTTTCGCGTGGTGAACGCCGATGCCGCGATGAATCTGATAGTGCAAACCCGCCTGACGGTCCGGCGCATACTCGTTCCCGGCGAGTTGGACGCGATACATGCCGAGGTTGGAATGTCGCCAGCCCGGACGGCCGACGTCCTCGGTATAGACCACGGGCAGCGTGACGAACGGGCCGCCATCCATCGGCCAGCATGTCAGTTGCGGCAGTCGGCTCAGCGTCGTTTGCGAATCAAGAATCGGCGCCCGGCGGACCCACTTGGGGCGAATACTCCAGGCGGCGCGCGGCACGTCGCGATATCGCCACGGCCCCTTCCAGAACGCCGCCGGATCGATCTTGAGTTCGACGAGATGGCGAACGGCAGTGAGCGTATCGCGTAACAGGAACTCCGCCCGGGCGAGCGTCCCGAACAGGTTGCTCACCATCGGGAACTGGCAACCCTTCACCCGCGTAAACAACAGGGCCGGGCCGCCCGCCTGGCACACGCGGCGGTGCACCTCGGCGGCTTCCAGGTACGGGTCAATCTCGCGGTCGATCCGGACGAGCTGGCCGGTACGTTCCAGATCAACCACACACTCCCGCAGGCTCGCATACCCCATGCCGTCATTATGGAACCGCCCTCTGGTGTCCGACCACCCAACTGATAATGTTCAAACAAAAGACAAAAGGTTATTGACATCGGCCAATCGACGTATTACTTTGTATCACGTTCCCGGAGGATGCCGCCATGAGTCTCGGTCGCCGGCGCGGGTTCACGCTGATCGAACTTCTCGTCGTGATCGCGATCATCGCAGCCCTGATCGGCTTGCTGTTGCCCGCCGTCCAGAAGGTCCGGGAGGCCGCCCAGCGGGCGAAGTGCAAAAACAACCTCAAGCAGATCGGCCTGGCGATGCACAACTATCACGGCGCCATCGGCCGTTTCCCGCCGGGCTACCTCGCGACCAATCCCGGTCCCGAACTCGCCGACGATCGCGGACCCGGCTGGGGCTGGGGCACACTCCTGCTGCCGTATCTCGAACAGGACAGCCTGTACCGGCAGATTCAAATCGCCAAGGACATCACCGATCCCGTCCATCAGTCGGTGCGAACCACGAGCTTGTCCGTGTTCCTTTGTCCGTCCGACCCGGGGGAGACGACCATCGCCGTCGACGCGCTCGACGATTCGGAACCCTATCAGAATCGGCTCAGAGACACGGCCGGCAACACCGTCCGGGTCGCGCACGCGAACTATGTCGGCGTCTTCGGACAGCCCGAGGTCACGCCGGACCCCGGTTTCCTCTCACCCGATCCGGACCGAGGCCCGGCTCGCCGCGGCATGCTCTATCGCAATAGCAATGTCCGCGTCGAAGACGTCGCCGACGGGACGAGCAACACGCTTTTCGTCGGCGAGCGGAGCAGCAGTCTCGCCTACGCGACCTGGGTCGGCGCGGTGACCGGCGGGCAGGTGCCGGCGAAGATCCCGGACCCGTTCGGCATCGGCCCCGAGGGCGCCCCGATCCTCATACTCGGCCATACCGGCGACGAGGGTGACGTCCCGCCGCACACGCCCAACAGCCCGGTCAACCATGTCGACGATTTCTGGAGCTTCCACTCGCAGGGCGTCATTTTTCTGATGGTCGACGGCTCGGTCCGGACGATTAACGACGCGATCAACCCGCGGGTGTGGTGGGCCCTCGGCACCCGCGCCGGCGGCGAGCCGGCCAGCGTGCCGGACTAAACGGAGTGACGATTGTGAATCGCGCGGCCTGGTTGATGTCGGCGGTGTTTGCAGTGGGCCTGAGCGGCTGCGGAAACAGCACCTCCACGCTCAGCGGTAAAGTGAGCTATCGCGGCCGAGCCGTCACTTCGGGGTCAATTATCGTCCTCCAAGACAGCGGCGCGGCGAGATCGGGCGTCATCCAGCCGGACGGCACTTACTCGGTCGCAGGGCTGGAGCGTGGCCGCGTGCGGATCGCGGTCATCAGTCCGAACCCGTCGCACACGCGGTCGGTATTGACCGTCGAAGCGAATCGCGCCCGCATCGGACACAAGCGGACTCACGCCGTCGCCTATCGACCCAATATGGCGGGCTGGTTTGCACTGCCGCGCGAGCTTGGCGATCCCGGCACGTCCGGACTGGAATGCGACGTCGCCACGGCGAACGTCGAATACGACATCAACGCGAAGTGAGTGCTGTAGACGAGGCCTCGAGCTGCTCGCGCAACCACAGGCTGAACCGCGACGTGCCCGCGGCGTTCATGTGAATCAGATCGGCGAAGTGCTCGTCGCTCAGTCCGACGGCGGCTCGCGTCCCGCGGATGACATGCACCCGCCGAGTGCCTTCCACTTCAGTCAGCGCCTGACGGTACACGCTGAATGCCGCGGCGTATCGTCCGGTTTCCAGGTCGGCGCTCACCGGCATGTCAGCTAATACGACAGCGACGCGGTGCTCGTCCGCCCAATCGAGCAGTCGGTGCAAATATCGGAGGTGCTCGCCGACGCGATACTTTTCCAGGAATTGAAAGCGATCGCACCGCCAGCCGTCCGCCTTCAGACGATCCAGCCGCCGCGCCAGAAAACTGCGGTTGGGCGCGAAACCGTCGCCGCGCGCCAGGTCCGCGGCGTAGGTACAATTGTCGCGGGCCTCTGCGGCGGCGTCGGGGCATGTGCCGGGCCAGAGCGACTCCGATCGTTCCGCCGCCCAAAGTCGGATCGCGTTCCGCCGACGGTAGAGTTGCCAAGCCCCGGCCAGCCGTGCGTTCGTGTAGTGTCGCACCGCCCACTCGGCCGACGTCGGCTTGAGGCGGACCCACCCGATCAGGTCAGATGCATCCATGAGGACGCGAGCGCCGTGCGGTTCCTGGCGGCCGTCGTTCACGTCGCTGGCGGTGATGCCATAGACAAGTAGCCGCGGCGGTACACTCAGGCCGTGACGGACGGCGTGCCAAAATTCGGTCGTCGTGCCGCCCGGCAGGCCGAGGTTAAACGCATTGTTTAGCGGTCCTCCTTGCCAGTGCAATCCGGCGAGCACCGCGGGGTCGATCCCTTCGCTCACCGGGGAACCGCCGATTATGAGCAGCTCGTGCGGCGACCGCCGGCAGCTCGCGACGCGGGCCACGTAGTCGTCCGGGTCGTACCGATCCCAGAGCGACGACTGCCGCGCGACCAGGATGTCCACGATCG
>DATJGQ010000895.1:0-4874 GCA_035494815.1 Gemmataceae bacterium | reverse complement strand
ACTTGTGCTTTATGAGCCGAGACGAGACCTGTCTCGAAAAACAACGGCCCGCACTGACGCCGATGACCCGGGCTTTCGGCTTGGCCCCTTCCAAGACGACGGGATCGCGGGACTCCCAGCGGCCGACGTTGCCGGCCTTGTCGGCGCACTGGACGCGCACATAGATGCGTCCGCCCATCTCGGTCGGGACCGTACATTGGGCCGTCCCGCTGGTCTTGAGTCCGCGAACGAGCGTCTGCCACGGCCCGTCCGCCGACGGCCCGCCGAAAACGTCGACGGGGGTCGCCGGCAGGTTCCGGTCGTTAACCGACCACGACAACGTCAAGACACGCGAGTCCGCCCCGCTGCCGGCCTGAATGTTCTGCACCAGTACTTCGGGCTTGGTCGTATCGACCTCCAGCCATAACTCCGGCGGTTCGCCCGGCGCGGGCGGCCCTGCCGGCTGGCCCGTGGTGCTCACGACGAGCGTCAGACCGTAGAGGCCTTCCTCGGGCAGCGTGAGTGCCATCGGGCTGCGGCCCTCGCCGCCCCGGGTCCAAGAGTAACCCTTCTCGCGGGTGACGAACGCTTCGACGCGGACGGCTCCGGCCGCTTCCAAGGCATAGTCAAGTTTGCAGCGGAGACTGTTGACGAACAGCGGCGCGACGTGCGGCTGCTCGCCTGGCGACGGACGCGGGGGATGGAGCTGCTCGGTCTCATTCGTGGTTTCGCGGAGAGTGGCGGTCGCGGCAGACTCGTGGCTCGCAGTCGCCTCGGCGACGGGCGGCTGCTGGCTCAGATCGGTTTCCCGCGTCGATTTGTTTCCGGCGAAGTCGGCGGCGGTCGCCCGGACGACGCACTGCAAGCCGTCGGCCGATAGGCGAAATTGTCCCGGGCTCTTCGGCACCGGTTCGAGTGCTCGCCAGGAGCGCGTCGGCGTCTGGTATTCGACTTTGAGGCTGGCCGGGTCGGCATGTTCGTCCCGAACGCGGCATTCCAAAATCGGCTGACCGTCCATTACCCGCAGCGGGCCGATGTCGATCTCGGGGGCCTTGGTGTCGACGACCACGATCAAACCGGGCGGCTGCTTGTCCAGGTCGGTCGGAGCGACAATGCCGGCTTTATCGAGTGTGGCAAACGCGAACCAGTACTCGCCGTCCTGCGGCGCACGGAACGTGAACTTCGACTGCGACGGCGGGGCCGTCTCCTGGCAGACCCACTGTCCCTTCGAGCCGCCCTGCACCATTCGGACATAGAACTTCACCTCGCTCAGTTCGGCCCGGTCGCGCTCGTCGATCTTGACCGGCAGGCTGAACGTGGTGCGATTTGTGTAAACCGTCCGCGGGGCCTTCGGCGTCTGGGCGACCGCCCGGGCAACCACGAACGCCGATGTCATGATTAGGACAACGGCGGCGGCTCGCACTCGGCTCATGGGACTTCTCCTGCCCGATCAGTTGCCGGCCGTCTCCGCGGCGGCGACCCGCAGGTCGAGCGACGACTGCGCCTCGCGTTTGGTCGGCCGGTCAGTCACGGTCAGGCGCAGGATGTAGTCGCCGGCGGGCAATCGCGGCAGCAGGAACCGGCCGACATGGCAGTAGTCCTGCCGCGGCGAAAGGCTGGCGTCGGCGGCGTCGAAGTCGAACCGATGGGCGACGTGCCCGGCGGCGTCGAGCACTTCGACCTTGCTGCCGAGATGCGACTGGTAGATGTCGCCTTTTGGTTCGCAGGTGAAGTTACGCATTTCGACGTAGACGGCGACGACCTCGCCGGGGCGGAAGGCGTGCCGGCCTTCGAGCGGCTGGTAGACGCCGAAGCGGGTCGGGGCTTGTACCGGCCGGCAGTAACAGAGTCGCGCGATCCGCAGGGCGGCGTTGGGTCGGAGCGCCGCCGCCGCGGCTTCCAATTGCGCCACGGTCGCCGTGACTTCTTCGGCGGTCGCCGGCTTCCCGTCCGCCGCGCCGAGCCGGGCGGCGAGCGGCAGCAGCGCCTTGAGCATGTCGCGACTGCCCGGGTCGAGCGGGTCGAGCGCTTGCGTCGCCCGGTCGGGCGAGTCCGCCTGGTAATACCGCAAAGCCGTCAGGATCGGGGAATTGCCTTGCGGCGCGGGATTCGTCGGCGATTCCACGACCGGAATGCTATCGATTCTTGGCAGGTCGAGCTTCGCCGGCGGCGCCTGTGTCTGCGGCCCGACGCCGGTCGGCTGCTCGGCCTTAACTTGCGTGACTTCGGGCGGCGGATCGGCGGGTGATACTTTGACGCTGCGGAGGTCGATGTATTGCAATCGCGGTTCGGCCGGACTCCGCGAAACGCTCGTCTCCGCCGAGGTGCTCGGGGGCTTGTTGGCGACCGGCTGAGTTGCGGGTTTTTCGGATTGCCCGCGGGCGACGGCGTCGCGCGACGACGACGGCAGCTGAACGCAGGCCGGCACCGCCGCCGCGACGAACGCGGCGCCGACTAAAGTGAGCCGTGTGCGAGTCATCCGAGTCCTCATGCGCGGACCTCGATCCCGAGGGGCGGCGGAGTATAGCGGGGGATGTCGGCGATTCAATGGCAAAGTGTGATGTCCGTGCCGCCGCGACCGGAGGGAGCGCCTAAGCCAGCGCTCCCTCCGGTCGCGGCGGAACGGCGTCACTGGCCACCGCGCGCGACCGCTCTAAGATTCCCATATGGCCCAACTGACCGCCTCCAAACGCGATTACCGCACCAACTATGACCGCCGGAACTCGATCGCGACGTCACTCCTCCCCGCCCTCCGAACGACGGTCGGCAGTAAGTTGCTCGTCGCACTCACCGGCTTGGCGCTGACGGGCTTCGTCATCGCCCACATGACGGGCAACCTGCTCCTCTTCAAGTGCCGCGACGCGCTCAACAGCTACGCCCTCTTCCTCAAAGACCGCGGGGCGCTGCTCTGGGGCGCCCGCATCGGTCTACTCGTCGCCTTCGTCCTGCACATCTTCCTCGCCGTGCGGCTAACACTGCGTAATAGGGCCGCCCGCCCCGAGCGGTACGTCTACGAGGACACCGTGCAGGCGACCTTCGCGTCTCGCACCATGATCTGGTCGGGGCTGGCGCTGCTCGCGTTCGTGATCTTTCACCTGCTGCACTACACCTTCGGCGCAATCTTTGCGACCGCCCCCGACGGCACGAACTTCCTCGACCTGACCGAGTCGCTCGCGCAG
The DNA here is from genome assembly GCA_035494815.1 of Gemmataceae bacterium. Taxonomy (GTDB): domain Bacteria; phylum Planctomycetota; class Planctomycetia; order Gemmatales; family Gemmataceae; genus DATJGQ01. The sequence continues at coordinate 1,716 of DATJGQ010000895.1, read as the reverse complement.
GCGACGCCGCGGGACCCGGCGCGGCGGCACGACGTTTACGCGATGACCGTCTACGGCTTCCGCAACGTGCCGGTCTCGATCATCTACATCGTCGCGCAACTGTTTCTCGGACTGCACCTCTGGCACGGCATCGCGAGCACGTTCCAGTCGCTCGGCTGGAATTCGCCGCGGTGGAACCCGCTGATCACCACGATCGGCCGGGCCCTTGCCGTGATCCTCACGATCGGCAATATCTCGATGCCTCTGGCGGTGATGTTCCGGCTCATCGGCAACGACGTGTGACCGCGAGAGGCAAGGATTGGCGTCATGGCACTCGACAGCAAAATCCCGGCCGGCCCGATCGAGGAGAAGTGGACGCGGCACCGCTTCGAGATGAAGCTGGTGAACCCGGCCAACAAGCGGAAGTACACCGTGATCGTGGTGGGCTCGGGCCTCGCAGGCGGCGCGGCCGCGGCGACGCTGTCGGAACTCGGTTACAACGTCCTGTGCTTCTGTTACCAGGACAGCCCGCGGCGGGCCCATTCGATCGCCGCCCAGGGCGGCATTAACGCCGCCAAGAACTATCGCAACGACGGCGACTCCGTCTACCGCCTCTTCTACGACACCGTCAAAGGCGGCGACTTCCGGGCCCGCGAGTCGAACGTCTATCGGCTCGCGGAAGTCAGCGTCAACATCATCGACCAGTGCGTCGCCCAGGGCGTGCCGTTCGCCCGCGAGTACGGCGGGCTGCTCGACACCCGCTCGTTCGGCGGCACGCAGGTGTCTCGCACCTTTTATTGCCGCGGGCAGACGGGCCAGCAGCTATTGCTCGGCGCTTATCAAGCCCTCAGCCGGCAAATCCAGGCCGGCGGCGTCAAGATGTTCCCGCAGTCCGAGATGCTCGACCTGGTCGTCGTGGACGGCCGCGCGGCAGGCATCGTCACGCGGAACCTCGTGAGCGGCAAGGTCGAGAGCTTCACCGGCGATGCGGTCATCCTCGCGACCGGCGGCTACTCGAACGCGTTTTTTCTGTCGACGAACGCCGCCGGCTGCAACGTCACGGCGACGTACCGCGCGTTCAAAAAGGGCGCCTTCTTCGCCAACCCGTGCTACACGCAGATCCACCCGACCTGCATTCCGATCACCGGCGAGCACCAGTTCAAGCTGACGCTCATGAGCGAGTCTTTGCGGAACGACGGCCGCATCTGGGTGCCGGTCAAGCCAGGGGACACACGGCACCCGAACGACATCCCCGAGAGCGAACGCGACTATTATCTCGAACGCAAGTACCCCAGCTACGGGAATCTGGCGCCGCGTGACATCGCGTCGCGGGCCGCGAAGGAGGTCTGCGACGAGGGCAAGGGCGTCGGCCCGGGCGGACGCGGCGTCTACCTCGACTTCGCCGACGCCATCCGACGACTCGGCCGCGACAAGATCGCCGACCAGTACGGCAACCTGTTCGACATGTACAAGCAGATCACCGGCGAGGACGCCTACACGCGGCCGATGCGCATCTACCCGGCGCTGCACTACACGATGGGCGGGTTGTGGGTCGATTACAACCTGATGAGCAATTTGCCGGGCTTATTCGTGATCGGTGAAGCGAATTTTTCGGATCACGGCGCCAACCGGCTGGGCGCCAGCGCGCTGATGCAGGGTCTGGCGGACGGGTATTTCGTCCTGCCTTACACGATCGGCGACTATCTGGCGTCCTCGAAGCTGGACAAAGTGGACACC
>DATJGQ010000894.1:0-3668 GCA_035494815.1 Gemmataceae bacterium | reverse complement strand
CGAGCCGCCTCGGCCCCGCCGCCGCCGGCCGCCGGAAGACTACGACGCCGATGACTACGACGACCGCCCGCGCCGGCGGAGCGGTCGGCCGCACCGCGGCGGAATCATCCTGGCCCTCGGCGTTTGCAGTTTGCTCCTGTGCGCCCCACTCGGCATTTTCGCGTGGATCATGGGGAATCACGACCTGACGGAGATGAAGCGCGGCCGAATGGACCGCTCAGGTGAGGGGCTCACCCAGGCGGGGCGGGTCCTCGGCTCGATCGCCACCATTCTGATGATCGTCGGCTGCGTGGCGTACACGGCCGTGGTCGGTTTCGCACTGATGCCGCGTTAGCGATCGCTGGTCGCGCCGGTCAGTTGAAAGGCGTCCGCGGCAGGCGCCGGCGCGGCCGGGGTCGGCGGATCGGTCGGGCCGATGTCCGTCGTCGGTTTCGCCCCCGTCGCGGCGGCATAGGTCTCCTTCGCCCGGTCGCGCATCGCCACGTCTTTCTCGCTCTGGAGCAGGCGGGTCATCGCGTCGCCGACTTCGCGGGAGTGCTCGAAGTTGCCCAGGGCGCGAACGGCCGCGAGCCTGCAATCGCGCCCCTGCTGGCGTTCCCGGTCGCTCAGGTCCGACGGCGTCGGCGTCTGCGCGACACGGACCAGGTAAGCAACCGCTTCCGGCCGCTTGGTCTTGCCTAACGACGTCAGCGCCAGGCACCTCACGTTCGCGGCGGCATCGCCCGACAATTGACTCGCGGCTTCATAGGCGCCGGTTAACGCGGTCACCGCCCGCGGGTCCTGGAACTTGCCCAGCGTTTCGATCGCCGCGATCCGGACGCACGGCTGCGACTCCGAGATCGCCGCGCGCGACAGGACCTCGATCGTCCGCTGCTGTTCGACCTCGCTGCCGCCCCGGGTCGTCGGTTCAGTCAGCGACCGCAGGGCCTTGGCCCGCTGATCGCCGTCGTCGCTCGTGTTCAGCACCGACACCGGGTCTTTGCGGGTGTACAGGTCCTTAAACTTGAAATCCCGGGAAGTCACGTCGTCCCAGAAGCTGGCACACCCGGCGAGTTGGACGGCCAATACCGCCGGTACCATCCGAACGGCTCGCCGGACCAGTCGTTCGTGCAAGTCCATGGCCGACCTCCCCCGCCGCCGAGCGCCGTCAAATTGTCCCAATCCGTCGATTCGGTGCTGCGAATAGCATTGCGGTCGATGCCGGTCAATGCCGTTCGCCTCGCGGCGAATAATGAAAGACTCCTCACCATCGGTTCACCACCAGTTCATTCCGGCTTGCTATCATGATGTTGCCGAGTTGAGACGGCCTTCGATGATGGATGGATTCGGTCGCATGAGCTGGGCAGAAGGTAGCGGCGGGAGCCGAAATCCGCTTGAGAAAAAAGCCCAAAACGACACCTAATTCTTTCGGTTATACTGGGCCTAATCGGTAGACTTGGAAAAGATTTGATGTCATACTCATCAAGACTCGTGCGCCATCGTTTAGTCGGTTCCTCCCTCCGACGGAAACGAGCATGACGGCCCTCGATACCGCCTCGATTGCTCAGCTTATCCGCCAGACCGGTCTGGTCAGCGACGACCAGCTGCGCGACTGCTGGGACGAGCTCGATTCCGGCGTCCACGAAGGCGCCGCGCTCCTCAAGTTGTTGGAGCGTAAGGGGTATGTCACGCCGTGGCAGTCGTCGAAGGTACTCAAGGGAGATCGGGACGGCTACTTCCTCGGCGGCTATCGCGTCCTATACAAGATCGCTTCGGGAAGTTTCGGCCGGGTCTTCCGGGCGGAGGAGCCGGACACCGGGAACGTCGTTGCGATTAAGGTACTCCGCCGCCGGTGGACCGAGGACCCCCACAAGGTCGACCTGTTCAAGCGTGAGGGGCAGATGGGGATGGCGATGCGCCACCCCAACATCGTCAGCATCCTGGACGTCAACACCGATCGTCCCACCGGGCAGCACTTCATCGTCATGGAGTTCGTGGAGGGCGGGAACCTCCGCGACTTCCTCGGCATTCGCAAGAAGCTCGAGCCGAAAGAGGCGATCCGTCTGCTGGAGGAGTGCGCCGCGGCGCTGGCGTACGCCTATTCGCGGAACATGACGCACCGCGACCTCAAGCTGACCAACGTGCTGATCTCCACGCAGGGTACGGCCAAGCTCGTGGACTTCGGGCTGGCCGAACTGGCCGCTGCCGGGCCGGGCGAGGAGCGGGACATGGAGGTGGACCGGACGGTCGACTACGCCGGGTTGGAGCGGGCGACCGGCTCGAAGCGCGGCGACGTCCGCAGCGACATCTTTTTCATGGGCTGCGTCTTTTACGAAATGCTCTGTGGCCACGCCCCGCTGGTACACACCCGCGACCACGTCGCCCGGATGCACAAACACCGGTTCGAGAACATCCCGCCGATCACCAGCTACGGCGTCGATCTGCCGGCACCGGTGCAGGGCCTGCTCGACAAGATGGTCGCGTTCGAGCCGGGACTCCGCTTCCAATCGCCGACGCAGTTGCACGAAGGGGTGCGGCGCGTCCAAGGGGAGCTGGAAGGCGCGCCGGCCGTGCGGATGGCGCCGACCGGCCCGCGGTCGATCTTCATCGTCGAGAAGCACACTAAGCTGCAGGATAGGCTCCGCGAATGGTTCACGGCCAAAGGCTTCCGCGTACTGATGTCGCAGGACCCGCAACGGGCACTGCACCGGTACGAGGAACTTCCGTATCACGCGCTCATTGTGGACGCGGGCACGGCCGGCGAGCAGGGCATCCGTACCTTCAACCGGATCATGGAAGAGGCCGACGCCATGGACCTGACCATGGCCGGCATCGTCATCCTGTCCGAAGATCAGACGGAGTTGGTCGGCCTGATTCACGACAACCCCGGCACGGCCGTCCTCATTCGGCCGATCCAGATTCCGCAACTCTCCGACAAGCTCCTCGAGCTGATGGGAGCGGGCCAGGAGGCGGAGGCCTGAACTACCCGGGCCGGCCTTGCGGCTTCGGGACCGGCTTGCCCATTTTTGCGAGCAGCATCTTCATATCTTCCCACACCTCCTTCTTCTTCTCGGGCTGGCGGTGCGGCAGCAGGAACGCCGGGTGGTACGTGCAGATCACCGGGATGCCGTTGTAATTGTGGAATCGGCCGCGAAGCTTGCCGAGCGGCGCGGTCGTGCCGAGGAGGTTTTGCGCGGCCGTGCCGCCGAGGCATGCGATGAACTTCGGGCGGACGAGTGCGAGCTGCCGGTCGAGATACTCGCGGCAATTCGCGGCCTCGTCCGCTTGCGGCGCGCGGTTCCCCGGCGGCCGGCACTTCAGGATGTTGCAGATGTAAACTTCGTCGCGGTCCATGCCGCAGGCGGCGAGAATGCGATTGAGCAGTTGTCCGGCGGCGCCGACGAACGGCTCGCCGAGGCGGTCTTCGTCGCCGCCGGGGGCTTCGCCGATCACGCAGAGTTCGGCGTCCACGGGACCGACGCCGAAGACCGTTTGCGTCCGTGAGGCCACCAGTTGCGTGCAGCGCTGGCACGGCCGCACCTGTTCGGCGAGCACCGCGAGTTCGCGGCGGCGGTCGTCCGCCGGCCGCACCGCGAAAGTCTGGGCCCGCTCTTCGAAAAGGGAGACCTCGTCGATATCCATCGCCTGTGAAATCGGCCCGCCAGAATCAGAGCCGCGACCGTCAGGGA
>DATJGQ010000893.1:0-2637 GCA_035494815.1 Gemmataceae bacterium | reverse complement strand
GGTCCCGAAGTTTCGGAAGTAAAGGTTTCGGGCTTTATTGAATGCGGGCATCGGGCTGCGTTCTCTTGGAGTTGTTCGACCCTACCTCGATCCGGGCGGGATTCAACCCCAAGAAAGGACACAAAAGGACACGCTCCCACCCCTCTGATGGGGTGGGATTTCACCGAATGCCCAGAAAAATAGAGTGAAATGCAAGAAAAGCGGGAGTGTATGGGAATCGAACCCACTGCGAGCGTTTGCCACACCCGCCGCTGGTTTTGAAGACCAGGCCCGGCACCAGCCGTGGAAACACTCCCGGCGCAGCACCGGACGGCGCCGCGGACTTCATCACGGTAGCCGAATCGAACGCGTGCGACCAGTGTCTAAACCCGAGCCGCGCGAACCCGCTGCGGGACCGGTGCGTCGCTTGACAGGCGAAAGCTCGGCCGTATAGAAAGAGGACAAGTACCACAGGCCCCCATCGTCTAGAGGCCTAGGACATAGCCCTCTCAAGGCTAAGACAGGGGTTCGATTCCCCTTGGGGGTAGTGCGACGAATTGACCGCACGAGGCATTCGCTGACGGCGGTTGACTCAAGCCCCGGCTAACCGGGGCTCGAGTCATTTCTGAGGGCGGCTGCCAATTAATGACCGCCGTTGGCACCGTCGGCTTTTGCACCGCGGTTGCAGCGCTTTTTGCAGCGCGCAGCGCGGCCTTCTAGAAATGGCCGTCGGTCACTTCACCGCAATCCATTCCGTGTTGCCGATCCGCTTGCGGTAGACGTGAACCCTCCGAGTCACCCGGATCGATGACTGCGATATTCGCGGCGTCGGCCCTTGACCCGGCCCATGCTGCTTGCAACAATTCTGGTCTAAGCACGCAGTGATCGCCAAGTCGCACCGAGTCATCCGTGGCTGTTGTGCCGCTAGTCCGCCGTTCGTGGCGCGGGCAAAAGGCCGTCTTCTGCGCCGATCCACCAGCAACAGCACCCCGCACGTCATGACTCATTCATACCGCAGTCAGCGTCCGTCAACTTTTTCGTCACCTCATCCTCGAACGGCTCGAGCGCCGCGACCAACCGGACGCCGCCTTAGGCGCGCTGCTGGTTCACACACATGCTTCGGTGACCCTAGCCGGCGATCCTTTCGCCGCGTTGAACGCGGCCGAACGCCCGACGCCCGTGCCGACGGGCATTCCGGACGTCGTGCGGGTCGTCGGCACAACCGATCAGCTCGCCCGCTGGGCCGCCCTCTACCGCGACGACCCGTTCGTGACCTACGCCGAGCGGGAGCACGCACTGTCCGTCGAAGCAGTCCCCAACGACCCGAAGTACACGGACGGCACCACCTACGGACTGTCCGGCGCGAACGGCATTCACGCCCCGGCTGCGTGGGACGTGACCACCGGCTCGACCGGCGCCGTTGTCGCCGATATCGATACCGGCTTGGACTACAACCACCCGGACATTTACCTCAACGTCTGGGTCAATCAGGCCGAAATCCCGGCCGACCGCAAGGCCCGCCTCATCGATACCGACGGCGACGGCCTGTTCACGTTTTGGGATCTCAACGACGTACGCAACCAGGGGGTCGGCAAGATCACCGACGTGAACGGCGACGGCCGCATCGACGGCGGCGACGTGTTGGCCGCGTGGCGGGCGGACGGGACGGGCGGCTGGGCCGACGGCGTGTCCGAAGACGGCGACACCGCCCACGTCGATGACCTGATCGGCTGGAATTTCGTCACCAACACCAACAACCCGATGGACGACCATGGGCATGGGACGCATACGGCCGGGACGATCCTGGCCGTGGGCAATGACGGGCGGGGCGTGGCGGGCGTGAACTGGAAAGGCCAGCTCATGCCCCTCAAGTTCATCGGGTCCGACGGCAGTGGCTCGGACCTCAACGCGGCCCTGGCGGTCCGGTATGCGGCCGACCACGGCTCGCGGGTGTCCAACAACAGCTACGGCGACGACACGGGCAGCTCCGTCCTGTCGAACGCCATTCAGTACGCCGGCACGAAGGGCCAGGTGTTCGTGGCCGCGGCCGGCAACAGCGGCCGGAACACGGACGCCACGCCCTTCTACCCGTCGGCGTACAACTTGGCGAACATCGTCTCGGCGGCCGCCACCGACGCGAACGGTGCCCTCGCCGGGTTCTCCAACTACGGGGCGGTCAGCGTCGATGTGGGCGCGCCCGGCGTGAACATTTACAGCACGCTGCCGGGTGGCGGCTACGGCTTCCTGAGCGGCACGTCCATGGCGGCCCCGCATGTCGCGGGGGTTGCCGCCCTGGTCCTCGCCGCTCACCCCGGCTGGACCTACACCCAGGTCGTCAGCAGCATCGTCCAGACAGCGACGCCCGATGCCGCCCTGTCGGGGCGTACCGTCAGCGGCGGGATCGTCAACGCCGCCATGGCCGTTGGTCAGCCGCCGCCGACGGGGCTGCAGGGGGGCGGGTTTGAGTCGCCGGTGGTCGGCGCCGGGTCGTACCGGTACGACCCGGCCGGCACGGCGTGGACTTATACCGGCCTGGCCGGGGTGGCGGGCAACGGCAGCGGGTTCACGGCCGGCAACCCCGCCGCCCCGGAAGGCGCGCAGGTCGGCTTCCTGCACGCGACCGGGTCGGTCGGCCAGACCTTCACCCTGGCGGCCGGG
>DATJGQ010000892.1:0-4275 GCA_035494815.1 Gemmataceae bacterium | reverse complement strand
AAGAGCCGGATTCGTGCCGACGGCCGACCCGATGCTGCTGGAACTGTTCCGCGAAGAGGTGCGCTCGCACGCGTCCGCTCTGAACGCCGGTCTGTTGGACTTGGAGCGCGAGCCGACGAACCCGCAACGGATCGAGCCGCTGATGCGCGCCGCCCATTCGCTCAAAGGCGCCGCCCGCATCGTCGGCCTCGACCCGGCCGTCGAACTCGCCCACGAACTCGAGGACGCGTTCGTCGCCGCCCAGGCCGGCCGCGTCTGCCTCTCGTCGGACGACATCGACCTGTTGCTCCGCGGCGCCGACCTGCTGACCGAGTTGGGCGATTCGGATCTCGCGCAGTGGGCGGCGACACGCCATGCGGACGTGTCGCAACTGCGGTCCGCGGTCGCGGCGATTACGAACGGCGAGGCGCCGAAAATGCCGCGGGCGAGCCGGGAGCGTGAGCGACCGGAGGTCGAAACTTCCAAACATCCGGTCGCTCACGCTCCCGCCTCGCCGGAACCCGTCGAATCGGTCGTGCGCGTCACGGCACAAAGTCTCAACCGCCTAATGAGTCTCGCCGGCGAGTCACTGGTCCAGGCCCGCTGGCTACAGCCGTTCGCCACGTCGCTGTTGCAACTCAAGAAGCATCAGGACCACCTGACCGCCCAGCTCGACGCTCTCGCCCAGGGGCTCTTGGCCGGTCGGCCGCTGGAGGTTTTGGGTGGCACGATCGCCGAAGCCCGCCGACTCGCCGGCCAGTGCCGTCAGGTGCTCGCCGAGCGGATCGGCGAATTCGACGACCACGCCGGCCAGGCGGAAGACCTCAACACACGCCTGTACCGTGAAGTGATCGTCAGCCGCATGCGGCCGTTCGCCGACGGCGCGGGCGGTTTCCCTCGCCTGGTCCGCGACACCGCCCGCCATCTCGGCAAACAGGCCCGACTGGAAATCGAGGGCCAATCGACCGAGGTGGACCGCGACATTCTCGAAAAACTCGAAGCGCCGCTGACTCACCTGCTTCGGAACGCCGTGGACCACGGGCTGGAGTCTCCCGAAGTTCGCGCGGCGGCCGGCAAGCCCGCGGAGGGCGTCGTCCGCGTCGAAGCGCGCCACCGCGCCGGTATGCTCGCCATTACCGTCGGCGACGACGGCGGCGGCATCGACGTGGAAGTGATCCGCCGCAAGGCCGTCGAACGCCGCCACACCACTGCCGAGATGGCCGGCCGTCTAACGACTGCGGAAGTCCTGGAGTTCCTCTTTTTGCCCGGCTTCTCGACCGCCGGCCAGGTCACGGAAGTCTCCGGCCGCGGCGTCGGGCTCGACGTCGTGCAGGACACGGTGCGAAAGGTCGGCGGCTCGGTCCACATCACGACGCGGCCGGGACAGGGCACGACCTTCCATCTGATGTTGCCGATCACGCTGTCGGTCCTGCGGGCGGTGCTCGTGCACATCGCGGGCGAGCCGTACGCATTTCCGCACAACCGCATCGACCGGCTCTTACGAGTCCCGCGGACGGAAGTGCGGTCGCTGGAACACCGTCAATTTATTACCGTGGACGGCCGTCACGTCGGCCTTGTCATGGCCGCACAGCTGCTCGATCTGCCGGCCGAGCCCCCGGCCGGTGACGATCTGCCGGTGCTGCTCTTGAGCGACGCCACCGGCATGTACGGGCTGATCGTCGAGTCGATTCGCGGCGAACAAGACCTCGTGGTGCGGCCGCTCGACCCGCGGCTGGGAAAGGTGCCGAACGTCAGCGCCGCGGCCCTGCTCGACGACGGCGCCCCCGTGCTGATCGCCGACGTCGAGGACCTGATCCGCTCGATGGACCAGTACATCCAGTCGGGCACGCTCCGGCGGTGCGACCGATCCGACGCCGGCCCCGTGGCCAAGAAGCGCGTCTTAGTCGTGGACGATTCGATCACGGTCCGCGAGGTGCAGCGTCAAATCCTGCGGACACACGGCTACGAAGTCGAGGTCGCCGTGGACGGCCAGGACGGCTGGAATAAGGTCCGGGCCGAGCCGTTCGACCTCGTCATCAGCGACGTGGACATGCCCCGGTTGAACGGCCTGGAATTCGTCCGCCGCATCCGAGAAGATTACGCGCTGCGGGAGCTGCCGGTCATCATTGTCTCGTATAAGGATCGCGACGAGGATCGCCTGCGTGGACTCGACGCGGGCGCCAATCACTATTTGACCAAGAGCAGCTTTCACGACGATTCCTTCCTCGACGCCGTGGCCGGCCTGATCGGCCGAGGAGAAGGATGAAGGAGGAAGGATGAAGGATGAATCAGACAGTGCTTGATTCATCCTTCATCCTTCCTCCTTCATCCTTATTGAGATGCGGATCGCCATCGTTAACGACTTGGCCCTTGCGCAAGCGGTACTCCGCCGGCTGGTTGAGTCGGTGCCCGGCTACGTGGTGGCGTGGACGGCCGCGGACGGCGCCGAAGCAGTGCGACGGGCCGCCGCGGACCGGCCCGACGTGATCTTGATGGACTTGATTATGCCGGTCATGGACGGGGCGGAGGCGACGCGGCGGATCATGGCTGCGAGTCCCTGCCCGATTCTGGTCGTCACCGCGAGCGTCGGCGGAAATTTCGGCAAGGTCTATGAGGCGCTCGGCGCCGGCGGCCTCGATGCGGTGAAGACGCCAACGGTCGGGCCGGGCGGACATTTGGACGGCGGCGGGGCCATCCTCGAACGGCTCGCGAAACTGGAGCGGGCGTCGGCGGCCGGTCTCCCCTCTCCCGGCTTTGCGGGCGAGCGGACGGGGGTGAGCGGAGCGCAGACCGTCACCCCCGTCCCCTCTCCTGCGAAGCCGGGAGAAGGGGGAAAAACACCGTCGCTGCCGCCGTTCCTAGCGATCGGCGCGTCCACGGGCGGGCCGGAGGCGGTCGCGCAGGTCCTCGCCGCGCTGGCGCCGCCGCCGCCAGGGCCGGTGGCGGTCGTCCAACACATTGCGGCCGACTTCGCCTCCGGTTTCACTACCTGGCTGCAAAGCCGTACCCGCCTGCCCGTCCAACTGATTCAAAACGGCATCACTCCGGCCGCAGGCCAGGTCTACGTCGTCGGCAGCGACGATCACGTCGTCCTCCGCGCGGACCGCCGCTTCGCGCACACGCCGGAGCCGCGGGCATACCCGTACCGGCCGAGCGTCGACGTGTTCTTCGAAAGCCTGGCGGTCGCGTGGCCGCGGCCCGGCGTCGCGGTGTTGCTCACCGGCATGGGAAGTGACGGGGCGTCCGGGCTCGCACGCCTGAAGGACCTCGGCTGGCACACGATCGCCCAGGACCAGGCGACGAGCGTCGTCTACGGCATGCCCCGGGCCGCCGCCGAGCGAAACGCCGCCTGCCAAGTCCTTCCTCTATCGCAAATCGGTCCGTCGGTCCTGGCGCGGCTGAACTCCTTGGCACGTGCCGGGTCCCCGTCGACGCCCCCGAGTCGCCCGTAGAAAACGGTTCGCTTAAGTGCGGACCCTTGCCCGCCGTCTGTTCCCCGGTTAGCATAGGTCGCTTGATTCATACCCTTCCATCCGCATGAGCCGCTCGGGCCGAATAAGTCGCAGCAATCCGCACGAAAGCCGTTAGCCCCTCCCCCCTGTCTCGTTTCTCTCTTATGGACCACCTTAGCGACAACGACGTACGGGCCATCGACGTTCTCCGGGACGTCTACTCCCGGTTGCGGCAGGAACTGGCGCGGGTCATCGTCGGGCAGACCGACACGATCGAGCGGATGGCGATCTGCCTTTTCGCCCGCGGTCACGCGCTGCTCATGGGCGTCCCCGGCCTCGCCAAAACGCTTCTGGTCCGCAAGCTCGCGGAAACGACATCCCTCAAGTTCAGCCGCATCCAGTTCACGCCCGACCTGATGCCGATGGACATCACCGGCACCGATATTTTGCAGGACCAGGCGGGCGGCCGCCGCGAGTTCGAGTTCGTGCACGGCCCCGTCTTCGCCAACCTCGTGCTGGCCGACGAGATCAACCGTGCCCCGCCGAAGACGCAGGCCGCGATGCTCGAGGCGATGCAGGAACAAAAGGTGACGGTGGTCGGCAAGTCGTTCCAACTCGACCCGCCGTTTCTGGTGCTGGCGACGCAGAACCCGGTCGAACAGGAAGGCACATACCCGCTGCCCGAGGCGCAGCTCGACCGGTTCATGTTCCTGATCGAGTTGGAATACCCGTCCGAGCTCGAAGAGGTGCAGATCGCCCGAACGACGACCGGCGACGACCTCGTGGAGTTGAAACAGCTGATGCACGCCGAGGACGTCATCCGGCATCAACACCTCGTGAGGCG
>DATJGQ010000891.1:0-4735 GCA_035494815.1 Gemmataceae bacterium | reverse complement strand
GCCGGCCGGCCTCACAGAGGCCAGCTACAGAAGACAAACGTACTTGACCGTCATCTGAAACGGACATTTGATAAGGACGTCTCGATGCGTTCGCCCGACCCGGAGGTGCCTCATGGCCGACCCGACCGACAAGGTGCGATCCCTGTATGACGAGTTCAGGGCGTTCGCCCTCAAGGGCAACGTCGTCGATCTGGCAATTGGCGTGATCGTCGGCACGGCGTTCGCCAAGGTCGTGGATTCACTGGTGAAAGCCGTGATCATGCCGACGGTCGGCCTCATCCTGCCCGGGGAAGAAGGGTACAAAGGCTGGAAAATCGTCATCGGCAAGCAGGAGATCCTGTACGGCCAGTTTCTCGGCGACGTCGTCAATTTCTTGGTCGTGGCACTGGCACTGTTCTTCTTCACGGTCAAGTTCGTCGGCTGGCTGCGCCGGATGCGGGGTGAAGAGAAGGCCAACGTGCCGCCGATGACCAAGGACCAGGAGTTGTTGACGGAGATCCGCGACCTGCTTAAGTCGAGCCGAGCGCCCGCTTGATTGATGATTGCCTTCGCCCCGGGCGTCGGCCATGATACGGCACATGACGACTCGCTCATTTTCTGTGACCGGCTTCATCGTCGCGACTGCCGTCGCACTGTTCGCCGCCGAGCCGCCGCAATCGCTCAAGGAGCGACTTCCCCGGCTGGCCCCGAAAGAGCCGGCGGAAGCGCTCAAGACGTTCAAAGTCCTCGACGGCTTCCGGATGGACCTGGTCGCCTCTGAGCCGCAGCTCGCGTCGCCGGTCGCGGCGGTTTACGACGAAGACGGACGACTCTACGTCGTCGAGATGCGCGACTATCCGACCCCGCTCAGACCCGGCGAGACGCCGCGCGGCCGCGTGCGGCTGCTCGAAGACCGGGACGGCGACGGCGTCTACGAGACCGCCACCGTCTTCGCCGACGGCCTGCACTGGCCGACCGGCATCGCGTGCTGGGACGGCGGCGTCTTCGTCACCGCGCCGCCGGACATCTGGTATTTCAAAGACACCGACGGCGACGGAAAAGCGGACGTTCGCCGTAAGGTCTACACCGGTTTCGTGGTTTACAACGTCCAGGCGCTCGTCAACGGGCTGCAGTGGGGCGTGGACAACCGCATCTATGGTGTCACGGCGGCGAACGGCGGCGAAATCCGTCCCGGCGACCGGCCGAACGCCGCACCGATTTCCGTCCGCGGCCGCGATTTTCGCTTCGACCCGAAGTCCGATCACTTTGAGGCGATCTCGGGGACGGCCCAGTTCGGCAACGCCTTCGACGATTGGTACCACCGCTTTCTCTCCGCGAATCGACTTGTGACCGGACACGTCGTTCTGCCGGCGCACGCCCTCGCGCGCAACCCGTTTTTGCCGGTCGCCCGCACCGTGCAGGATTGCGCGGCCGAGGGCGTCGATGTGCCTTTGCCGATGTACCAGATCAGCCCGCCGGAGCCATGGCGCGTCGTCCGCACCGAGCGGTATCACGCCGAGGGTCAAAAGCTGCCGTTGAGCGAGATGGTCGTCACAGGGATCTTCACGTCCGGCACCGGCATCACGATTTATCGCGGCGCGGCGTACCCGGAGCGCTACCGCGGGCAGGCGTTCGTCGGCAACGTCGCAGGCAATCTCGTCCATCGCCGGGCGCTGGAGCCGAACGGGGCGACGTTTACGGCCCGGCGGGTCGACGAGAAATGTGAGTTCGTCGCCTCGACGGACAACTGGTTCCGGCCGGTGAACTTCGTCAACGCGCCCGACGGCACGCTGCACGTCATCGACATGTACCGCGAGGTCGTCGAACACCCGTGGTCGATCCCGGAAGACATCAAGGCGCACCTCGACCTCGAAAGTGGACAGGATCGCGGCCGGATTTATCGGCTGACTCCCCCCGGGTTCATGCCGCCTAAACCGCCGCGACTCGGCCGGGCCACGACCGCGGAACTGGTCGCGACGTTGGAGAACCCGAACTCCTGGTGGCGCGAGACGGCCCAGCGGCTGCTGTACCAACGGCAAGATGCCGCCGCCGTCGAACTGCTGCGGCGGCTGGCACGAGCGAGCGAGGTTCCCCTCGCCCGGCTGCACGCGCTTGGTACGCTCCACGGGCTGGGCGCCCTGGAACCGGTCGACATCAGCGCCGCGTTACGGGACCCGGCCGCGGGCGTGCGGGAGCAGACGGTTCAATTCGCGGAGCCGCGGCTGGACAAGACTCCGGAACTCGCGGCCGGCGTCCGCGGCCTGGCGGACGACCCCGACGTCCGCGTCCGTTTTCGGGCGGCGATCGCGCTCGGCGCACTCCCGGACGAAGCCGCGACCGCAGCGCTCACCCGAATCGCCCGCCGCGACATCGCCGACCCGTGGGCGCGACTCGCCGTGCTGAGTTCCTCGGCCGAGCGTTCCGTCGCGCTGTTCGCGGCTTTGCTACACGACGCCGGCCCGCAGGAAACCGCATTCCTCGGCCAATTAAGCTCGATCATCGGCTCTCGGCGGGTCAACGCGGAAACTTCACGTGTGCTGGAACTCATAACCGCGCCGGGGCGGCCGAGGGCGATGCAGCGTGATCTGCTCCTCGGCATGGGCGAGGGACTTCTTCGGACGGGCAGGACCCTTGACGCGCTCAAGATGCCCGCGGCCGCCCGTAACCTCCTCGACGAACTCGTCCGCGACGCCGAGCGGACGGCCGTCGATCGGAAGGCCGCGATCACGGATCGGACGGCGGCCATCCAACTGCTGGCCCACGCCCCGTTCGATCGGGCCCGGCCGACGTTGCGCCAATTGCTCGACGTCCGCCAGCCGCAGGAGGTGCAACAGGCCGGCGTCCGGGCGTTGCGGAACACCGGCGCCGCCGGCGTTCCGGCGGTCGTCCTCGACGCCTGGCCCGGCTTCACGCCCGCGGTCCGCGGCGAAGCGGTCACCGCCCTGGCGAGCCGCGCCCCGTGGGCACTCGCGCTGCTCGATGCCGTGACAGCGAAGTCGGTCCCGGCCGCTCATATCGACTCGACTCGCCGTGCCGTCCTGCTCAGGCACCGCGACATCACTGTGCGAAGCCGGGCCGCCGACCTGCTCGGCGATTCCGCCAAGACGCCGCGAAGTGAGATTGTCGCCAGATACAAACCGTCGCTCGAATTGAAGGGCGACGCCAAACGTGGCTTGGCGGTCTTTCAGCGCGAGTGCGCGACGTGCCACCTCGCCGGGACGACCGGCCACAACGTCGGTCCGAGCATCGCCTCGATGGGTGTCAAACGCCCCGACGAGTACCTCGTCGCCATTCTCGATCCGAACCGCGAGGTCGACCCGCGCTATCTCAATTACACCGTCAACACGACCGACGGCCGCGTCACGTCGGGGATCATCGCCGCGGAGACAGCCACCGCCGTGACTCTCAAGCGAGCGGACGGCCAAACGGAAACGATCTTGCGCTCACAGATCGAGGAGCTGTCGAGCACCGGCCAGTCGCTCATGCCGGAGGGGGTCGAGCAAAAGGTATCGCAGATGGAGATGGCCGACTTGATCGCATTTCTTGTCGCGGTCGCCCAAGGGACCGCCCCGTGATCTGGGACGTACACAGCCACCTGAACGCCGTTGACGGCCGTACGCCCGAAGAGAAGATGGCCGGCCTTCTCCGCTACGCGGACCGGCTCGGGATCGAACGGCTGTGCGTCTTTATGGGCTTTCCGCTTCTTACTGACCCAACGCCCGAGCAGCTTCGCCAGCAAAACGACCAGGTGTTGCAGGGCATCAGCCACCATCACGACCGGGCGTTCGGCTTCGTTTATTGCAGCGGCACGCACCCGGAAGCGAGCGTCCGTGAGATCGACCGCTGCGTCAAGAACGGTCCGATGGTCGGCGTCAAACTCTGGGTCGCCCATCGGTGCAACGGGCCGGACCTCGACCCGATCATCGGTCGTGCGACGGAGCTAAAAGCCCCGATCCTGCAACACACGTGGTTCAAGGTCGGCGGCAACCTGCCGGGCGAGTCCACGCCCCTGGACCTCGTGGAACTGGCGAAACGACACCCCGACGCGAAGCTGATCTGCGGCCACACGGGCGGCGACTGGCCGCTCGGGGTGCGCGCGATCCGCGCGTCGAAGAGTCTCGTCGCCGAGATCAGCGGGTCAGACCCGACGACCGGCATGGTCGAAATGGCCGTCCGTGAACTCGGGGGCGAACGCGTCCTTTTCGGCAGCGACTCTGGCAGCCGGAGTTTCGCGTCGCAGCTGGCGAAGGTCCAGGACGCCGACGTGCCGGACGAAGCAAAGAAGCTCATCCTCAAGGAGAACCTCCGCCGGCTGCTGATGCCCATCCTCCAGGCGAAGGGAATCACGGCGTGAGCGTCGATACGAACATAAGCGTGGGCCACTGGCCGTTTCGGCACCTTCCGCCCGCGGAACCAGCGGCGCTCGTGAAGGCGCTCGCGAAGCATGGCGTCACGGAAGCGTGGATCGCCAGCTTCGAAGGCCTCCTGCATAAGGACCTGGCCGGCGTCAACGCCCGGCTGGCTGAGACGTGTCGCCGGCATGGCGACGTGCGACTCGTCCCCTTCGGCTCGGTCAATCCGCGGTGGCCCGACTGGGAGGACGACGTCCGCCGATGCGCCGAGGAGCATCGAATGTCGGGGCTCCGCCTACATCCCAATTACCACGGCTACCAACTTACGGACCCGCTGTTCGGAAAGCTTCTCGAGCGGGCCACCGCGCGAAAACTGGTCGTTCAGCTCGTCGTGCAAATGGAAG
>DATJGQ010000890.1:0-3941 GCA_035494815.1 Gemmataceae bacterium | reverse complement strand
GTCCTTCAGGCAGTGGTCCTTGTCCTGCGTGACGTTCAGTTCGTCGCGCTTCGGGATCTCCTTGTCGGCCGGGAGAACGACCTGGCCCTTGATCGTGGCCCACTTCTCGTCGGCGGCGGACGCGGCCGTCGCGGCGGCGAGCGCGGGCAAGCATGTCGTCGTCGAGAAGCCGCTCGAAATTACGCCGGATCGCTGCGACCGCATCATCGACGCCTGCGATAAGAACAAGACCAAGCTGTGCACGATCTTCCCGTCGCGGTTCGCCGACTCGAACGCGACGCTTAAGGCCGCCGTGGACGCGGGGCGGTTCGGCCGACTGACACTCGGCGAAACCACCTGCAAATGGTGGCGGACGCAGGAGTACTACGACAAAGGCGGCTGGCGCGGCACCTGGAAGCTCGACGGCGGCGGGGCGCTCATGAACCAGGCCGTTCACAACGTCGACCTCCTGTTGTGGCTGATGGGCCCCGTGACGCAAATTACCGGCTTCACGGCGACGCTCGCCCACGAACGGATCGAGGTCGAGGACACGGCCGTCGCGTGCCTGCGGTTCAAGAGCGGCGCCCTCGGCGTCATCCAGGCGACGACGAGCGTGCACCCCGGCTACCCGAAGACGATCGCGATCCACGGCGACCGCGGCTCGGCGGTGATCGAGCAGGAGGACGTCTTGCGGTGGGATTTCGCCCAGCCGTCGCCGGAGGACGAGGAGATCAAGCAGCGGTTCGCCCAGAAAGTCGGGGCGTCCGGCGGGGCGAGCGACCCGGCCGCGATCTCGCACCGCGGGCACATGTTGCAATTGAGTGATTTCATCGACGCGATCCGCACGAACCGCACACCGAAGGTCGACGGCCGCGAGGGCCGCAAGGCGGTCGCCGCGATCTGTGCGATTTACGAAGCGGCGAAGACGGGGAAGGCGGTTGAGATACGGGGCTAAGACCGGCGCCCAAACAAGGCGACCGACAGGACCAGCACGCGTCGCGCCTGCTCATCGACGCGATAGGCCACGCCCAACGGCCCTTCGAATAATAACCTATCGTTGTCGCCCCGCGACTCGCCTTGGCCGAGCGGGTCGCGCCGCAGGCATTTGCTCGATGTGGTTGGCCGCGAGAGTGACGGCATCAGGGTCGGCCGCCTTCATCCATGCCGCGGCAAGGTCTTCGTCGGCCTGGTCCTTCCATACGACGTCGAAGTTCACTTGACGCCCAGCCGCTGCCAGATTTCTGCCAACGATCGGCCGCCAGGTGCGTTTGCCCGCCGGTCCAATTCCTCGCGGGTGATGGACGGATCCCAGGGGATGAGTGGCTCGGCGGACGCTTCGGGGATGTAGGTGCCGACTTTATTCCCGCTCCGATCGAGCAGATTAACCGGCCCTGTAGCCTGTGCGAGCCAGGTGCGGACCTCATCGGGGATGATTAGCTGACGCATCGGAATCCCTCGTCAGCGCAAGTTGGGTACAAGTGGCATTGCACCCGACATGCGAGCCGCCTCACCAGACGGTACGAGGCGACATTGCCGCTCCGCGGGCCAAATGATAGAACAATGGCCCGACTTCGATCCTTTCAGTTGACGGCGGAGGGCGACGGCATGGCGACGCGGCGCGGGCACGGGCGGCGGAAGGTGGGACGCAAGAAGCGCCGCATGCGCGCGCGGATCCGGCACCGCAAGTAGGCGTCGTCAGACCGATCGACCCAGGATTTGCCCTTCGATATCGACGCCGACGCGCGCCGACCACGCCGCCAGGAGTCGCCGCCGGATCGGGCCCGGCCACGGCAGCGTGACACCGTCGAGCCGCCGTACGCCGGCCACGCAGAACGCCGTCCCCGCGAGGAGAGCCTCGTCGGCGGACTGACATTCGGTCAAGGTCAACGGCCTCTCCACGAACGGGATGGCCAAATCTCGGCACAGTTCCTCGACGACGCGGAGGCTGATCCCGTCGAGGACCGATGTGCGTGGCGGCGTGATGACCGCGCCGTCATGGACGATCAGGAAATTCGCGGCGGCCGTCTCGGTGACGCGGCCGTGCGCGTCGAGCAGCAACGCCGCTGCCGCCGGGTCGATCGCTTTCGCCTCCTGTTCGGCGATCCACCAATTCATTCGCGACCGCATCTTCGCCCGCGGGTCCACGCTCGCGGCGGGCACGTGCCGGGTGGGCGGGACGACCAGCGCGGCGCCTTCCGTGAACAGTGTCCGATAGCGAGGGAAGGGCAACGGGAAGGTATGCAGGCCGAGCGTCGGCGGGTCGTCGCCGGGATTTCCGGGCCTTCCGCCGTAATAACCGATAGGACCGGGCGTGGCAAACATCACGATCGCGAGTTCGGTATTGGCGGGTAGGAGGGCGGTATTGTGTTCCAAAAGCTTGAGGGCTCCTTTTCGTAATTCGTCGTCGGCAACCGCCAGCGCGATGCGACAAAGCCTGCAGCTTTGCCGAAAACGGACGAGGTGATCGTCGAGGCGGAACGGCTTGCCGCGAAACGTACGGACCAGGTCAGTGACCGTCGCCCCGAAGACGAACCCGGCGTCCCAGACCGGCAGTATCAATTCCGCGAACGGGATGAACCTGCCGTTGAGGTAGGCGAGCGGGGCGGTCATGATGGCCGGTGGGAGCTTGGACGCGATGTTGACCGTTGCACATTGTAGCGAGATCGGTTGCACCGGAGAGAACGAAGACGCGTTCGTCGTCCGTCCGCATCCCAACGACCCGAACTGTCTGCTGTGTGCCGTCGCCGACGGTCAGGGCGGGCAACTGCTCGGCGGCCCGGCCGCGCGGCTGGCGTGCCAGGTTTGCATCGACTGGGCGTCCCGCATCCCGCTCGAACGGCTGTCATCGCCGACCGCTTGGGTGGAAATTATCCGCCAGGCGGATCAAGCGGCCGCGGGCGATCGCACGGTCGGGAAAACGACGCTCGTCGGCATGAGTATCAAGGGGAATCGTGTCGACGGTGCTTCGGTCGGTGACAGCGCCGCGGTGATCCTGGAACTCGGCCAGCCGATGCGTCTCCTGACGGAGCATCAGAAGAAGGACCCGCCGGTCGGATCGGGCGGTGCCGTCGGGACCGGCTTCTCCTGCGAAATGGTCGCTCCGTGGAAGATGCTGGTGATGACCGACGGCGTCTGGAAGTACGCCGGCTGGGAGTGGGTCCGTCACGCGGGGACGCTGGCGGACGCGAACGAAGCCATGGATGCCCTGCGCGCCGCCGCCCGGCCGCGGTTCGGTCGGTTTCAGGATGATTTCACAGTGGTGGTCGTGCACGGGCCGTAAACCGCCGGCCCGGCGGCGGATTACGGGCGCCCAAAATCTAGCCTACCGGCGAGGGCCCCTGTTTGTTCCCGCAACGCGCGGAGGAAGTCGGCATCTTCCACGTCCCAGAAGTCGAAGGGGGCGAACGCGCGAGTTTGCTCGGCGACGTGCTGCACGAGTTGCGCGAAGGAAAGTTCGGGATTGTGCTGACCGCGTCGTACGAGCTCGACTTCAATTTCGGGAAGAAATGCCGGGAGCGTGTCACCTTCCAATACCTCAGGCGGATTCCCGCCCAGGCACTCTTTGCGACGCCGGACCGTGTCCCGCGCGGTCCGCGATAGCTCCGCGTCCGTCAACCGGGCCAGGGCGTCCGGGGTCTCGGCCCCGGCCAGCGTGCCCAAGTTGGCGATCATCTGACACAGCCGATAGCTCGGAAAATACCGGCACATTTCTCCGATCGCTTCCAGGAGTTCCATGCGGATTTCGGGGGTCATGGAAGCACGTCTCCGATGCGTGGCAGCTTTCGTGCATCATACTTTCGACGATCGTCCGTCACTTCCACTCGGACGGTTTGCCCTGGAAGCAGTTTGGCAATTCGCGTGGCGCGGGTCATGCCGTCACTGATGACTAATTCTCCGTCGGCCGCTCTCCAAACCTGAATAACGGGCGTGTTAATCACCGACTTTCCGAAGCAAGCGATTTG
>DATJGQ010000889.1:0-6918 GCA_035494815.1 Gemmataceae bacterium | reverse complement strand
GGAGTCATGTGGTGAGTGGTGAGTGGTGAGTGGTGAGTTGTGAGTTGTCTTGACTCACCACTTACCACTCACTCATTTAAGCCGGTCCAGGGACTTCACCCGCGTGGTCAGGATGAAAACGGACAACAGCCACAACCCGCCGAGCGTGGCGGCCGACCAGTACCACGGGAACTGCCAGACGAACCGGTCGGCGAGGAAGCGTTCGTTCGCGGGGCCCATCAGTTCGGGAGGTAGTCGCCCGCCGGCGTGGAATTGCGCCATCGGCCCGAACGCCGCCCGCGGCCGCTCGACGGTTTTTCCGATCGCGACCCACGCCGCATCGGTGTTCAAGAGCCAATCGCCGAGCCGGTCGAGGTTCGTAGCGTACGAGATGACCGGGCGCCAGTCCGTGCGACTCACGTCGTTGCGGACGGCCTCGGCCTGCGCTCGAAGGCGGCTGTCCGCGATGGACCAGTCGCGATACCAGCTTTCATTCGCCGCCTCCTCGTCGGCCGTGAACGGCTGCGGATGCTTCCCTTCATCCCGCATCGGAACGATTTTGCCGGGAACCAGCTTGCCGTCATTGCCGCGGCGCGGCGGAATAAAGTTGCGGGCCGGCGTCGTCCCGTACATCCGCACCCCCGCCGGCGGCGGATGGTCGCTGACCCAATCGGAGATCCCCTGCCGGACGACCTGCCATCGCTCCGTTTCGATGCGAATGCCGATGAGAATTGAACTGAGAAGCAGCGTGAGGAAGCAGAACCCGGCCCATGTCAGGCCCACGTAGATCGACCGGCGCGAGAGCGACGACAGGGCGAGCATCATCGTCCCCGCCGAGACCGTGATCGCCAGGCCGTAGAGAATACCGCCCCATAACAACTGATGCGTGTCGCGGATCACGCCGGCATCCAGACTGAACGCGACGCCGAGTATGTACGCCACGGCCGCAGGCACGATCACGGTCGCCGCGAGGAAAAAGCCGATGACGCCGAGCTTGCCGAGGAAGTAATCGATCCGCCGCAGCGGCCGCGAGAAGTAGAGCGGCAACGCATTGAACCGCAGATCACGGCTGATCAGGTTCGGGCCGACGACAAGAACCAGGAACAGCGAGGTGATCAATTGCGCCTTGAAGAAAAACATGTAGGCGATGGTCCAGACGGCGGCGCGGAAGTCCTGCGGACGGGCGATGACGTCGGCCGGCAGCACGCGGCGGAGAAAGGTCAGCACCGACTCGGCTTGTTGTTCCAGGAGGCCCCACGTCGCGAGCACGACCACCAGCGCGATCGCCGGCACCCAGGCGAGGAACAACAGCCCTTTAACGATGCGGCCCTTGAGTGTCGCGCGAACGCCGTGGCGGGCGACCGCCAGCCATCGCCAGGCGTGGCCGGCGAGCGGGCCCTTCCAGTGTTGGTAGCCTTGATCGAATATGGGCATTGAGCGTTACGCCTCCGGTTCGCGACGCTTCGCAGAAGCGTGAGCCGCCTCACGCTTCTGTGAAGCGTCGCGAATCGACTGTCCCTCTCCCACCGCCTGCAGGAACACTTCCTCCAACGAACTCCGCTGCGGTCGGAGGTGCCGGATCTGCTCGCCCAACTCCGCCGCGATCTGCCAGAGCACGTCCGGCGACTGCCCGTCCCGCAGGTGCACGAGCAGCACGCCGTCGTGCGGCGCCGCCGCGCCGCCTGACTCGCGCAGTCGCTTAAGAAACGGCTCCGGGTCGCCTTTCAGTCGGACCTCATAAGCGCCCGGATGCGCCTGCTTCATCTCGCGAATGTCGCCCTGGGCCAGCAGCGTCCCGCGGCCGAGCACGACGACGTGATCGCAGACTGCCTCGACGTCGGGGAGCAGATGGCTGGAAAAGAGCAGGCTCATCCCTTTGCCGTGCGCGAGGTCGCGGGCGAGGTCGATCATCTCCTCGCGGCCGGCCGGGTCCATGCCGTTGGTCGGCTCGTCGAGGATGAGCAGCTTTGGGTCATGCACGATCGCCGCGGCGAGCTTGAGCCGTTGTTTCATGCCGGTCGAATACGACTCGACCGTGCGGTACCGGGCCTCGTCCAGGCCGACATAGTTGAGCACCTCGTGCGCCCGCTGCATGGAGTCGGCCCGCGCCATGCCGCAGAGCTGGCCCGCGTAGGACACGAACTCGACGCCGGGCACCGCGGGGAACAGGCATTCGTCCTCGGGCATGAAGCCGACCGCCTGCCGAATATCTAACTGCCGCTTGCGGACGTTCATGCCGAGGACTTCGCCGCCACCCGAATCGATCGTAATCAGGCCGAGCAGCGTGCGGATGAGAGTGGTTTTGCCGGCGCCGTTGGGACCGAGCAGACCGACGGCGCCGGCGGCCGCTTCGACGCTCAGCCGATTGAGCGCGGTGATCGGGCCGTACGTCTTGGTGACATCGCTCAGCCGGAACAGCATTACCCTTCCCCGAGTCGGCGAGCCGGCATCCCGCTAGATGTTCGCTCGCGGTCCCCCACCAGTTGCAGACAATCTGACACTTCTGAGACCCCGCGACCACTCGGACGGTTTCAGCCGGTTGCCCGCGCGGTCGGCGTCGGCTATTCTCATGGAAGCTGACCGCACATCACTCGCGAGACGCCGCCATGACTCCGATCCGCCGCCCGGGCGTGTGCATCCTGGCCGTCGGGTTGGCCGTTTGTTGGAGTCGCGCGGCCGCGGAAGATCGCATCGTCTCGCCGCTGCGGCAGGCCCACGCCCATAACGACTACGAGCATCCCCGCCCGCTCTTCGACGCTCTGGCCCAAGGCTTTTGCAGCGTCGAGGCCGATATCTATCTGGTCGACGGCCAGCTTATGGTCGCGCACAACCGGCCGGACGTGAAGCCCGAGCGAACGCTCGAGAAGCTCTACCTCGATCCGCTGCGGGCACGGGCGAAGACGAACCATGGCCAGATTTATCCCGAGGGTCCACCGTTTTGGCTGCTGATCGACGTCAAGACGGACGCGAAGTCAACCTACGCCGCTCTTCAGCCGGTACTCGAACGCTACGCCGACATCTTATCGGTGACGACCGAGGGGCGGTTCGAACGCAAAGCCGTGACGATTGTCATCAGCGGCAATACCGCCCGCGACGCGATCAAGGCCCAGACCCGCCGTTACTCGTCCATCGACGGCCGGCCGCCCGACCTCGACACGGACGCGTCGGCGCATCTGGTGCCGTGGGTCAGCGAGAATTGGACGAAACTCTTTAAATGGAGCGGCGACGGCCCGATCCCGGCTGCGGAAAAAGCGAAACTCCGCGAATTCGTTGGCAAAGCGCATCAGCAAGGCCGCCTCGTCCGCTTCTGGGCGACGCCCGAGAAATCGGCGGTCTGGCAGGAATTGCACGCCGCCGGCGTGGACTTGATCAACACCGACAAACTCGCCGAGCTAAGGAAGTTTCTGCTCACCGCCCGCGAGTTGAAATAAGGAGAGTCGCCGTGTCTGACGCCCGACCGCTCGAACGCCTCGATGATTGGGACGATTTTGTCCAAGCCCGCTACGCCGCACCCGCAGCGACCCAGAAGGCGAAGGAGCAATTCCGCGACTACGCCAAGCTCGCCCGGCCAGGCGTCCGCGAGTTCTACCGGCTCAACCACACACGGCAGACGCGCGATTTCGTTCTGTCCAAGAAGCGCGAGTATCTCGCCCTCGGCAAGCGGCGGATGGGCGTCTGGGAGGCGATGGAATTCCTGAACACGCTTGTCGACGACAGCGACCCGGACACCGACCTGACGCAGATCGAGCATCTTTTGCAAACGGCCGAGGCGGTCCGCCGCGACGGTCATCCGCGCTGGTTCATCCTCACCGGCTTGATTCACGACCTCGGCAAGATCCTCTGTCTGTTCGGCGAACCGCAGTGGGCGGTCGTCGGCGACACGTTCCCGGTCGGTTGCGCGTACTCGGACAAGGTCGTCTTCGCTGATTTCTTTGCCGACAACCCGGACGCGCTGGTGCCGCAGTACCAAACGCCCTGCGGCGTCTACGCCGAAAGCTGCGGCATGGACAGCGTCGACCTCTCCTGGGGTCACGACGAGTATCTGTACCACGTCGTCAAGGAGTACCTGCCTGAACCGGCCCTATACATGATCCGCTACCACTCCTTCTATGCGGCCCACAAGGAAGGGGCGTACGAGCACCTCATGAACGATCGCGACCGCAAGATGTTCGCGGCCGTGCGCGCGTTCAACCCGTACGACCTGTACTCGAAGGGCGAGGCGAAACCGGACGTCGCGGGGCTACGGCCGTTCTATGAGGAGCTGATCGCCCAGTACTTGCCGCCGGTGTTGAAGTGGTAGCGGCGGAACTTGCACGCCCGGCCGCGCCCGGTAAGATCAAATCTTTGCACCGATTTCGACGCCGAAAGGGCCGCCATGCCGCGCAAAGTCCGGGGGGGCTTGATCCAGGCCACGCTCTGCGAGCCGACCACCTCGCCGATCGAGAAGATCAAACGGGCGATGATCGACAAGCACGTCGCCCTGATCGCCCAGGCCGCCGACCGCGGGGCCCAAGTCGTCTGTCTGCAGGAACTGTTCTACGGGCCGTACTTCTGCGCCGAACAGAAGACCAAGTGGTACCAGTTAACCGAGCCCATCCCCGACGGGCCGACCACGCAACTGATGGCCGGCCTGGCGAAGAAGCACGGGATGGTACTCGTCGTACCGATGTACGAAGAAGACCTGCCCGGCATCTACTACAACTCGGCGGCGGTCATCGACGCCGACGGCACGTATCTCGGCAAGTTCCGCAAGATGCACATCCCGCAGTGCGACCCCGGGTTTTTCGAGAAGTTCTACTTCCGGCCGGGCAATCTCGGCTATCCGGTCTTTGAAACGCGGATCGGCAAGGTCGGCGTTTACATCTGCTATGATCGCCACTTCCCCGAGGGCGCCCGCTGCCTCGGTCTCAACGGGGCGGAGATCGTCTTCAATCCGTCGGCGACCGTCGCCGGCCTCTCTGAGTATCTTTGGAAACTGGAACAGCCGGCGCAAGCGGTGGCGAATCAGTATTTCGTCGGGGCGATCAACCGGCCGGGCTACGAGGAGCCGTGGCGGATCGGCGAGTTCTACGGCCAGAGCTACTTCTGCGACCCGCGGGGGCAGATGCTCGCCACCGGCAAGCGCGTCGAAGACGACATCGTCATCGCCGATCTGGACCTCGACCTGATCCGCGAGGTCCGCAACGTCTGGCAGTTCTTCCGCGACCGCAGGCCGGAGAGCTACGGGGCGATCACGCAATTGTGAAGCTTCGCGACGCTATCAGAGCCGGAAGCGTTAGCGACGGTCATTTTGAATGCCGGCCGTCGCTTACGCTTCCGGCTCTGATCGGCGTCGAGAAACGGGAGGCCGATTATGTCGACGATGACGAAACCTCGCCGCACGCCCCTGCCGATGGCGCCGCACAAGCCGGCGCCTTATACCGGCCCGTCGAAAGCCGAAGTGATCGCGCTCCGCAAGCAGTATCTCTCGCCGGGCCTCGTCACCTACTATCAGGACCCGCTGCTCGTCGTCGAAGGGAAGATGCAGTACCTGTGGGACGAGACGGGCAAGCAATACCTCGACGCGTTCGCGGGCATCGTCACCGTCTCGGTCGGGCACTGCCACCCGCAGGTGATCGAAAAGGTCCGCGAGCAGGTCGGCAAGCTGCAGCACGTCACCACGATCTATCTGCACCCGACGATCGGCCTGTTGGGCAAGAAGCTCGCCGAGAAGATGCCGTCCGGCAGCGGGCTGTCGATCAGCTACTTCACGAACTCCGGTAGCGAGGCGAACGAGATCGCCATCCTGTCGGCGCGCGAGTACACGCACAACAACGAGGTCATCAGCCTGCGCAACGCCTATCACGGCGGCACGCAGGCGGCGATGGGACTGACCGCGCACGGTACCTGGAAGTTCAAGAGCAACCCGTCGCTCAACGTCAAACACGCGATGCCGGGCTACTGCTATCGCTGCCCGTACGACCTCGAATATCCGAGTTGCGATGTTAAGTGTGCCCACGACCTCGAAAACCTGATCCGCTTCGAGACGCCCGGCGAAGTGGCGTGCTTCATCGGCGAGCCGATCCAGGGCGTCGGCGGGGTGGTGACGCCGCCGAAAGAGTACTTCAAAATCGTCTACGACATCGTCCGCAAACACGGCGGATTGTGCATTGCCGACGAGGTGCAGACCGCCTTCGGCCGCACGGGACACCACTACTGGGGCTTCGAGAACTGGGGAGTGACGCCGGACCTGGTGACGATGGCGAAAGGCCTGGGCAACGGTGCCCCGATCGGGGCGTGCGTCACTCGTCCGGAAATCTCGGCGGTGCTCAAGACCCGCACCCATTTCAACACCTTCGGCGGCAACCCGATCAGCATGACGCAAGGATTGGCGACGCTCGAAGTGATCGACGCGGAGAACCTGCAGGCGAATGCCCTGAAGATCGGCACGCACATCAAGGACCGGCTACTCGAACTGCAGGAACGGCACTCGATGATCGGCGAAGTCCGCGGGCTGGGCCTGATGCTCGGCGCGGAACTGGTCCGCGACCGGACGACGAAAGAGCCGGCGACGGCGGAGACGGCCCGGGTTCTCGAGATGTGCAAGGAACGCGGGCTCGTGATCGGCAAAGGCGGGCTGTCGGGCAACGTGCTGCGGATCAAGCCGCCGATGTGCATCACCAAGGCTGACGCGGATTTTCTGGCGGATTGTTTGGATGAGGTGTTCGACCTGATCGAGCGCCAATGACAGACCAGCCCGAAGCGCGAGCGAGGGAGCCAGCCGTTCCCCTCGCTTGCGCTTCGGGCTGGTCGGCGGTCTAAACGTGCGTCGGAGGCCTGATCGTTTCGACTTTCCCATCCGCCAACAGCTTCTGATACTCGTTCCACGACATCGGCGGTTTGCCGGTATCGACTTCCTTCATCGTGATGCAGCCGCTCACCGGGCAGACCAGGCTGCAC
>DATJGQ010000888.1:0-2814 GCA_035494815.1 Gemmataceae bacterium | reverse complement strand
GGCGATGGCGGAGGTCGCTCTCGGCGAGTTCCCGGCCGTGCATCTGTTCCTGCCGCGCCTGCCACGCCGAGTGGGCCGTTTGCATCTGGTCTTGTAATTGCCGGAGAGTCGCACGGGCGGCGTCCCGATCGTTGCCGAGTCGCGTCACTTCCCGTTCGGCGACTTCGCGGGCATGGCACCACGCCGCGAGGGCGGCGCCGGCTTCGAGCTGCGCCCGCTCGCTGTCGGCCAGTCGGGCGAGCCCCGCCCGCAGGTCGGCCTGCTGCCGGTCACGTTCCAGATGGCGCTCGTGGAGATCGGCGACCAACTGTTCGTACCGCCCGCGGACGGCAGCGAGCCGTTCTTCCAGCTGCGCGAGCGAGACTTTGGCGTCGGCGTGCGTCCGCTCGGCCGCGGACCGCTCGAGCTCGTGGGCGCGGGTCGCGCGTTCGGCGTCGGAAAGACGCGCCTGCAGCGTTTTCACGTCCTGCTCGGCCGCCTCCGCCCGGGTCCGTGCCTCGGCCCACGACCCCTCCAGCCGTCCGATTTCGGCGTCGAGGTTGGATAATTCCGTCCGGTTGAGCGTAACGTCCTCGTGCAGCCCCTCGCGGCGTTCGCGGTGCTGGGCGATCCGCTCGCGAAGGTCCGCCGCCTGTTCGGCCAGAACTTCGATCTGCCGGCGGAGGTCGCGGGCGTCACCGTCGAGCGCAACCGACCGCTCATGCAGCGCGGCGAGGTCCGCCTCGGCATGCACAATCTCTGCCGCCAGGTCGGCCGCCTGCTGCCGCAAATCGCGCAGCTCGCTCTTCCGCGACAAGATCCCGGCTTCCGCAAGGTAAGTCCCCACCGTCAGCATGCCGTCGGCCTCGAGCAACTCCCCCTGTCGCGTGACGAAACGATTTCCGCGATCGGTGCCCGCGAGCGACCGGGCGGTCGCCAGGTCGGCGACGATGAGGGTGTCTCCCAGCAGTTGTCTGGGCAAGTCCGCGAGATCGGCCCCGTCGCTTCGGACCAGGTCCGACGCGCGGAGAACGCCCTCGGGCAATTCATCGACCGCGACCGCGGGGGTGTCGGGCCGGAGCGAGAGAAAACTGACTCGGCCGGAAATCGGCTTCGGCAAGTCCGCCAGAGCGGCGGTCACGCGTTCGAGATCGCGGACGACGAAGCACTGGGCCGTCACCCCCAGCGCGAGGTCCAGCAGCGGGGCGTCGTCGCGCGGGGCGCTCAGAAGGTCGCCGACCAGGCCGACGACCGTCTCGGCCAGCGGCGCCGACCGCCGTTCGTCGAGCAGGCTGATGACTTCCTTGATGCCCGTCCCAAACCCCTCGTGGCTCCGCTCCAACCGTTCGAGCACTTCGATCCGGCTGGCCAGGCCGCTGCCGCGGGCCCGCAAGTCGGCCAGCCGCCGGCCCTGGTCGTCGATGGCGGCGCGATTACGGGCGAGGTCGTCGTTTCGTTCGGCCAGCCCCTGCCTCGCCGTCGCGAGCGTCCCCTGGAGACCGCCCTCGGCCTGTACGAGGGTGTCCAACTCGAGGTCGAGCTTCTCCAGATGCTCGGCCGCCTGGGCGTTCTTGTGGCTGAGCCGGTCGCGCTCGCGGCTCAATTGCTCGAGATGGGCGCGGGCGTGTGTCGCATCGTTCTGCAGCCGCACGACCTGCCGCATCCGCTCGAGGTGCTCGACCTTATCCGCTTCGATCTGCCGCGCGAACTCCCCGAGTTGATGGACGAGTTCGTGCAGCCGCTCGGCGAGCGCCTGCGCTTGCCGTCGCTGGTCGTGACACTGTTCCTCGGCCGTCTGACACTCACTCTCGGCCGTCTGACGGGCGGCGGTCAGGCCGGCGATGCGGGCGTCCGCGTCGGCGAGTTGTCGGCGGGCGCGGGCGATATCGCTCTCGGTGTCGGCGGCCTGGGCGCGTTCGGCGGCGAGCGTCGCCTGATGCCCGGCGACGGCGGCGGCCGCCTGGGCGATGCGTCCCTCCTGTTCCCGCGCCGCCGCTTCGAGCCGCGCGAGGTCCTCTTCCAGCCGCCGCGTGTCCTGCACCCAGTCGGCCGAGAGCGCCGCCGCCTGTGCCACTTCGCCGCGCAATTGCTCCAGCACGACGACGACGGCCGTCAACTGCTCCGAGAGTTCGTGATACTCTCGCAGGCCGAGCGCGACGCGCAACTCGCGCAGCCGCCGGGAATACTCCTGGTGCCGCTGCGCCTTCGCCGCCTGCAGCCGCACGCTCCGGAGTTGACTTTCGACCTCGCTGAGAATGTCGCGGAGTCGCTGCAAGTTCTGTTCGACCCGCTCGAGCCGCCGCAGCGATTCGATCTTCTTGACCTTGAAGCGGCTGATGCCGGCCGCCTCCTCGAAGATCATTCGGCGGTCATGTGTGGACGCCTGCAGGAGTGCGTCGACCCGGCCCTGCTCGATGATGCACGACGCCGCCGACCCGGCCCCGGAGCCGAGGAACAGGTCCTTGATGTCCCTGAGCCGGCACGGCTGGCCGTTGATCAGGTACTCGCCCTCGCCGTCGCGATAAACGCGTCGGGTGACGCGGACTTCCGCGGCGGTCGTGTTCAGGACGTTGCGGGAGTTGTCGAAGAGGATCGAGACTTCGGCGAGGCCCAGACTGCGGCGCGACGTGGAGCCGTTGAAAATCACGTCAGCCATCTCGCCGCCGCGGAGGCTCTTGGCGGACTGCTCGCCGAGGACCCACTTGACCGCGTCAACGACGTTGCTCTTGCCGGACCCGTTCGGGCCGACGATCGCGGTCACGCCGGGCGGGAACTCGAACGCCGTCTTGTCGGCGAAGCTCTTGAAGCCGACCAGTTCGAGGCGTTTGAGCATGG
>DATJGQ010000887.1:0-3036 GCA_035494815.1 Gemmataceae bacterium | reverse complement strand
CGCCGGCGCCGCTCGCCCACCCGCTCGACGACGGCACCGCCGCGATGTTGGAACGGTCATTCGTCGAGACGGGGCGGACGCTCGCCCCGGACGCGCGGGCGTATCGGCGCCTGATGGAGCCGCTGACCGTCGACTTCGACCGCATCGCGGGCGACGTTCTCGGCCCGCCGCAATTGCCGAAACATCCGATCGCGGACTTACGGTTCAGCAACTGGGCGGCGCGGTCGGCCCGCGGCGTCGCCCGGGCGTGGTTCACTGGCGAGCGGGCGAAAGCTCTCTTCGCCGGACTCGCGGCTCACTCGTTCCTGCCGATGGAGCGGCCACCGTCGGCGGCGATCGGGCTGGTCCTCGGCATGGCCGGTCACGCCGTCGGCTGGCCTGTGCCGCGCGGCGGGTCGCAGAGCATCGCCGATTCTCTCGCTTCGTATCTTCGATTGCTCGGCGGCGACGTCATCACCGGCTGGCGCGTCGATTCTTTGGACGAGTTGCCGAAAGCGCGGGCGATACTCTGCGATGTGTCACCGCGCGGGCTGTTGCGACTCGCCGGCGCGCGGTTGCGGGGGTGGTATCGCCGCGCGCTGGGACGGTTTCGCTACGGCCCGGCCGCGTTCAAAATCGATTGGGCACTGTCGGCGCCGATCCCGTGGCGCGCGGAAGGCTGCCGGCGGGCCGGGACGGTCCATCTCGGCGGAACGTTCGCGGAGATCGCCGCCGCGGAACGGGCCGTCTGGCGCGGCGAACCGCCCGAACGCCCTTTCGTGCTGCTCGCCCAATCGAGCCTGTTCGACCCGACCCGGGCACCTCCCGGCCGGCACACCGCTTACGCCTACGCCCACGTGCCGCACGGCTGTCGGTTCGACATGACCGAGCGGATCGAAAATCAGATCGAGCGATTCGCCCCGGGTTTTCGCGACCTGATCCTGGCCCGGCACGTGCTATCACCTGTGGGATTGGAGCGCCATAACGAGAATCTGATCGGCGGCACGATCACGGGAGGCGTGCCGGACTTCCTGCAGGTCTTTGCCCGGCCTGCGTTGCGCCTGAACCCGTACGCTAGCCCCGTCCCAGGCGTGTATCTCTGCTCGGCCTCGACGCCGCCGGGGGCGGGTGTGCACGGACTTTGCGGGTACTTTGCGGCCCGCGCGGCGTTACGGGACGACCTTGCGGGCAAAGCCTAATCGGCGACATCCCTTGACGGCTGGCTCCCACCAATTGATGCTGGAACGTGTTTACGCGGTCAAAATGATATGCCCAAGCATCTGCTCTACGGCGTAGTTACCTTCGCCATCGTGGGCGCCGCCTGCGGCGTCGCTGTGGGCATGTTGACGCGTTACCAACCGGAGCAGGACAAGGTTTGTCTGGACGATGGCCTCGCGCTGGCACTTACAGGCCTTGTTCTCGGCGCTATCGTCGGCTGCTGGGTCTCAGTCCAATACCAAGAGCGCGCGGCCATTAGGACATGGATCGAAATTCTTGCTCCCGCACTCCTGCTTGGCAGTGCGGGGGCCGTTTTTGGTTGGGTTTTAGGCGACAAATGGGTGCGAAATCCGCCGCCCTCAATGATCTGGTGCGGTGTAGCCGGTGTCGCGTTCGGGCTATGCTGCGGATTCGTCCAACTATTGGACCGACGCGAAGGGAGCGACGAGCCGTCACCAGAACTGATTGATCCCGCGGAGGACCTTCTGAGCCAGGCGGCAAGATTGGACATCGACGGTGAGTGGGACGGGGCCACCGCCGTTTACGAGACAGTGCTCAATAATCCCGAATACGCCGAACACCACGAATTCGCACGCAACAGCATTAAGGCGCTCGCAGATAAGAGAAGTGCAGGAAGTCTCCCGCCCGACACCGGTTCATGAAACACAAATCCCTCCGCTTCGGCCACGGCTTCCGCGTCGCGCTCGGCAACCGTCGGTCGCAGGCGGCGGAGATGGTGCTCGGTCCGGGCGACTCGGAAGGCGGGCCGGACAACCGACACCGCGGCAGCGATCAGTGGCTGTACGTCGTCTCGGGGACCGGGCAAGCGACCGTCGCCGGCAAGCGTTACGCGCTCCGCGCCGGCACCGTGCTCCTGATCGAGCGCGGCGACACGCACGAGATCCGCAACACGGGCCGCCAACCGCTCAAGACCCTGAACGTCTACGTTCCGCCGGCGTACACCAAGGGCGGCGATGAGTTGCCGCGCGCCCGACCGTGAGGAGTTGGTCATGAACCGGCGGTCGATCCTATCCGGACTCGCGTTGTTGATCGCGTTATCGCCGAGTTCGTGGGCCGTCGAACCGGTCGTGCCCCAGATCTTTCAGTCGGACGGCCGCGACCTCGTCGCGGTGAAACGCCGTCTGGCCGTGGGCGACGCGACGCTCACGGCCGCCGTCGCCGATCTAAGGAAGCGAGCCGACG
Organism: Gemmataceae bacterium; assembly: GCA_035494815.1. Taxonomy (GTDB): domain Bacteria; phylum Planctomycetota; class Planctomycetia; order Gemmatales; family Gemmataceae; genus DATJGQ01. Next base: position 636 of record DATJGQ010000887.1, on the reverse strand, counting down.
AAGAACTCAAAGCCGAACCGCTCACCATCGTCAACAAACCGCTGGCCCCGCCCAGTGGCGACAAGCACGACTACGTCAGCATGGCACCGTACTTCTGGCCGGACCCGTCGAAGCGGGACGGGCTGCCGTACATCCGTCGCGACGGCCAAGTGAACCCGGAGCGCAACAAGTACGACCGCCCGCTCCTGGGCAAGATGTCCCAGGCCGTCGGCACGCTCGGCCTCGCCTATTACCTGACCGGTGATGAGCGCTACGCCTCCCACGTCGCGAATCTGTTGCACGTCTGGTTCCTCAACGCCGCGACGCGCATGAATCCCAATTTGAACTACGCCCAGTTCATCCGCGGCGTCAATGACGGCCGCGGCATCGGCATCATCGACAGCGTCTCGCTCCTGCAAGTCGTGGACGGCATCGGCATGATCGACCAATCCTCGGCTTGGACGGACGCCGATCGCGCCGTCATGAAGGCATGGTTCCGCGACTACTTGCAATGGCTGCGGACGAGCAAGAACGGCAAGGAGGAGGCCGCCGCCGCGAACAATCACGGCAGCTGGTACGACGTGCAGGTGGCGACCTTCGCCCTGTTCGTCGGCGAGGACGACGAATCCGTGAAAAAGCTGCTCGAGGAGGCGAAGA
>DATJGQ010000886.1:0-2114 GCA_035494815.1 Gemmataceae bacterium | reverse complement strand
GCAACCTTTCACCGTAGGATATCCGGGCGGACGCCGTGCGCCCATGTTCGTTGACGCGCCCGGAGACAGCTATGCGGGTCAAGGACCGACGCGACCGGACTTCGCGTGGTATTTCGGCCACATGGTGCGCCGCCGTGGTGTGGGGCCTCCTCGCGGTGCCGACCTCTGCCCCGTGCGCGCCTCCCGACGGCCAACCGGTCCGACTCACCGACGCGGCCGAGCGCGGCACATTTACCATGGGCGCGGCGCGAGCATCCGTCAGTGCAGTCGTCGACCCGACCACTCACGAGCCGCTCCTGCAACTCGAGTACACGCTGCCGCGGAACACCTCCGCGGGCGTGTGGGCGAAACGCTTACCGGAAGGGGTGAATCCTGACACGACCGACGTCGTCCGCGTCCGCGTTTGGGCGCCCGACCCCGACCAGCTCCGCTTCATCAACGGCAACTTGGAGATCAAAGGCACTGGCGGCGGGATCCAGCCCATCCCGCTGGACATGCACCCGGGACGCCGACAGTCCCAGACGATTCTCGAATGGCCGGCGATCGGGACGCTCAGCGAAGTCGTCGTCGCGATTAGCCGTAAGGGCGAGGCGGAGTTGGTCACAGGCCAGTTGTTCATCGACGTGAGCTTCGCCCGGCGAACCACGCTGGAGAAACTCGGCGAAAGCCCGGTCGTGCGACTGGGCGGCAATGCACTGGCCGGTTTGCTCGTAATGGCTTTGGTGGCGCTTTTGGGGCGGTTGGGGCGACCGTCGGCGGAAGCCGCGGGCGAAATCGGCGGCTTCCGCCGCGACTTCGTGCATGGCGTGACGGCCCTCGCGATCGCGGTCCTGGCGGCGGCGATCTACCTGCTCAGTCTGCGCGAGCCCCTCGAGGCCGGCTGGACATCCGTGGCCGTGGCGGTCGGCGGTGTCGCGGTCGCGGAGTGGCTCAAATTCGGCCTGACGGGGCGACACTTGACGGCCGCCGAGGCCTTGCGGGACATGCTCGCGACCGGGTTGCCGGCCGCGTCGGCGAGTTCGCTGGCCATTTTGCAGGCGCCGACGCATTGGTCGGACGTCCTGCTGTTGAATGGTGGCACGGCGGCGGCCGTCGTGCTGATCTATCACGTCGCCAACGCGTGCAGGCTGTCCGCCGATGGCCGGCATCTGGACGCGACCGCCGGGGCGCTCATCGTCGGGACGCCGTACGCGATCGGCGGTTTGTTGCTGCTTCGATCGGACGAGTTATTGCAGTTGACCTTTGGAAACGTCTTCGCGGGGCGGGCGCTGGTCGTTTTCGCCTTCAACGAGATCGCGGCCAACGCGCTGAGTGCGGCGACCGTGCGCGGGCCGGTCCGTTCCGCGAAAGCGCACGTCGCCCTGCTCGCCGTCGCGGCGGCCGCGATCGTCGCTCCCGAGATCGCGGCACTCGGTTCGAGTGTCGAGGTCGCGGCGCGGCCGGATTGGCTGCGATCTCTCGTGGCCATCGCAACCGCGATGCTCTCGCAGGCCGGGCTGTGGGCGGAAGTTTATCTGATTACCGGCCTGCTCATGGATGCCATCCACGGCCGGGCGCCGACCGCGGGTTCGACCTGGGGTCACCCGGTCGAGGGCATGAAGAAGGGGATGATCTTCAGCGGGATGTTCATCGCGGTGCTTTACGTCCCGGGAATGCTGCTGGAACGGTCTCGCCAACTCGACGCCACGGGCTGGGAAACCCGTCCGACATTATTCCTCTCGATCGCCGCGTTGATCGGCGTTGCGGTTTTCCCGCTCATCAAGACGGTCATCGAATCCTTCGACGGGAGTCCGCCGTTTTTCCGGCGGCTCGCCAAAAACTATCGCGACCCGATTCTTTATTGTCGTGGCGGCGTCATCGAGCTGGGCGTGGTTTGGGCAATAGCCATGGCATTGCCGCGGGCGGAAACGTCGCGGAGGGCCGGGTACGGTTTTCTCGTCGGTGCGGCGGCGTACGCCGGGGTGAACTTCTTCCGCGATTGCGTCTACGCGTCGCGGCGCCGCGGCCGAGTGCAGTCGTGGCGCGTCTATCTCGTGCAGTCACTCCTCGGGGGCGGAATCGGCGCGGCGGTCGGATACTATTTCGACGCGCCGCAAGTCGACGCGGTCGCCACG
>DATJGQ010000885.1:0-2256 GCA_035494815.1 Gemmataceae bacterium | reverse complement strand
GGGCGCAATACCGCGGCATGCCGAAGGCGTACGTCAATCTCGCGACAGGCCGAAAGCTCTTCGGCAGCCGCTTCGGCGAGGCGACCTCCATCCGGCTTGCCCCCGCGACTCCGACCGATCTCGATCAACTCGCCAAGGACTTCGGCGAGCGACTGAGGAAGGCCCTCCGCCCCGAACTCGGCGGTTTCGTCTTCGAGGACGTGCGGGCCAGGGCACTTGCCGCGAGCACCGGCGGGCAGGATTTCGGGATGCTCTTCCTCGGGTTCAGTTTCTTCCTGATCGCGGCGGCACTCGTGCTCGTCGGTTTGCTCGTGAGGCTGAACATCGACCGCCGGGCGAGCGAAATCGGCCTTCTGATGGCGAGTGGCTACCGCGTCCGTACCGTCCGTCGATTGCTGCTCGCCGAGGGGGTGACGCTTGCTTTCGTCGGCGCTCTGATCGGTCTTGCCGGTGCGATCGGCTACGCCGCGTTGATGCTGAAATTGCTCGCCGACTTGTGGCCGAGCGGCGAAGTTGCGTCGTTCCTGGAACTGCACGTCACGGGCCAAAGTCTGGCGATCGGCTTTGTCGCGGCGTTGGCCGTCAGTGGCCTAACGATCTGGTGGGCGGTACGAGTGCTGCGAAAAACTGCGCCGAGCGCGCTGATCGCGGGAGTGACGACGCAGGACGGGGCGATCGCCGTCGCCCCGCATAGCCGCAAGCGGCAGCTCCTGTTGTTTGGCAGTTTGTTGTTCGGGATCGTGTCGGTCGTGGCCGGGTTGTTTGTCCGTGACCATGAGGCCCAGGCCGGCTCATTTTTCACGGGCGGGCTTCTGCTGCTCACAGCGGCGCTGACGGCCGTCTGGTCCTGGATGAAATCCCCGCGACACGCGACGATTGCCCCGGGAGAATCGTTCGCCGTCGCGCGGCTCGGCGGCCGCAACGCCGTCCGCAACCCGACCCGCAGTCTCCTCACGGCGGCACTGCTCGCATCGGCCGCATTCCTGCTCGTCGCGGTCGAGTCGTTCCGCCATTCGCCCGACGCCGACTTCCTCGACAAAACTGGCGGCAGCGGCGGGTTTGCACTGGTCGGCGAGTCCGACCTGCCGATCTACCAGGACCCGAACACCGGCCCCGGCCGCCAGGAACTGCTCGACGCTCTCGAACGGCATTACCGGAGCCGCCCCGGTACGATGCCGGCCGACACCGAGGCGAAGCTCGACGCGGCCCGGGCGCTGCTCAACCTGACAACCATCATTCCGATGCGGCTCAAGGCCGGCGACGACGCCAGTTGCCTCAACCTGTATCAGCCGGGCAAGCCGCGGATCCTCGGCGTGCCGCGATCCCTGATCGATCGCGACGGCTTCCGGTTCTTGGACCACGCGACGAGGGCTTCGGCGCTGACGAGCTTTCGCAAGTCGGTCAGCACGCATGTCGCCTGGGGAACCATCCCATTGGAACTGCCCCCGTGGCAAACTCTGGGGTGGAAATTTGAAGACCTCGGTTTGCCGTCCGAGGCAGGGGCAATTCCCGTCTTCGGCGAAGGCAATACGGTTCAATGGATGCTCAAGAGCGGGCTGGGCAAGACGATCGACGTCCCCGACGAACAAGGCCGCCCGGCCCACCTAGTCATCGCCGGGCTGCTGCAAGACAGCGTCTTCCAGAGCGAGCTGCTAATGTCAGAGGCGAACTTCCTCAAGCTCTACCCGCGGCAGGAAGGCTACTCTTATTTCCTGATCGACGCCCCGCGCGGCCGCGAAGCCGAGGTCCGCGATCTGCTCAACGTCGCGTTCGCCGATCGCGGGCTCGACGTGACCTTCGCCAAAGACCGACTTGCGTCTTATCTCGCGGTCGAGAACACGTACCTCTCGACGTTCCAGGTGCTCGGCGGCTTCGGGCTGTTGCTCGGGGCGTCGGGGTTGGCGGTCGTTCTGCTGCGGGGCGTGTGGGAACGCCGCGGCGAACTCGCCCTGCTCCGAGCGCTCGGCTACCGGCGGCGGGCGCTCGGCGGGATGGTGTTCGCGGAAAACGCGCTGCTGCTCGTGATCGGCCTCGCGGCGGGCGTCGGGGCGGCGCTAGCGTCGGTGGCGCCGCATGTTCTTCGCGGCGAAGGAGCGGTGCCGTGGGCGCGGCTCGCGGGGCTACTCGGACTGGTGTTATTGGTCGGACTGCTGTCGGGCGCGCTGGCGGTCCGTGCGACTTTGCGAGCGCCGCTGGTGCCGGCGCTGAGGAAAGAATAGAAAAGACAAACACCTGTTCCGCCGCGACCCGAGTCTT
>DATJGQ010000884.1:0-4829 GCA_035494815.1 Gemmataceae bacterium | reverse complement strand
TCTCGGGCGTGGGTGAATCCGCTCCTTCGCCCTGCGCTGCTCAGAGCTCGTTGCCGTCGTGGATCATCGGCTCGAGTTCCTTGGTGTTCCGCTCGACGGCCAGGACGATCGTCCGTTCCTCGACGCCGTCCGCCGACGACGCGACCGCCGGAATAATCTGCCGGCCGTCCGGCAGGCTGAACCGCATCGTGAAGGTGCCGTCCGGCCGTAGCTTGACCGGCTCGCCCTGCAGCGTCACGCGGGCGTTTGGTTCGGTCGCCCCGTAGACGATCAGTTCGGCGTCGAGCTGAAACCAGAACTTGCGGACCTTGCCCGGGCTGATGGCGCCGGAGCCGAAGCTCGTCACGGCCGGCGAACCCATCGGGCGGCGCAGGCGCTCTTCGAAGAGTTCTTTCAGCTCAAGGCTGCTCGCGGCGTGCGTCGGGTCGAAACCGGTGGACATTGCAAACAGGCGATCGGCCGACTGCACGTCGAGGTCGGACCAGTTCTCGTCGAGCCGGTCGCTGACACCGGCCCGCGGCGTGCTGACGACGTTTGAACGGGCCAATACGTAGAACCGGCCGCGCTTCGACACGTAACCGACGTCGACGCGGTACGATCGTGGCGGGTTCTCGACTTCCAGGTACCAGTTGTTGCAGCCGCCGTGGATGTCGATGTCTTTGACGGCCGCTTCGGAGGTGCTGGTCGTCTCGTTGGCGCTGACGTCGAAGAGCCGCAGGATCGGTTTCGCGCCGTGCCAGTCCTGGCCCAACGCCGCTTCGGCCCGCTGGATCGCCTGGTGGGTCAGCTCCCAGTAGACGTGCAGCCAGTACGGGTCGCGGACCATGACGACAATGCGGTCCTTGCCGTAGTTTTGCGGCAAAGTCTTCGGCAATCGCGTGGACAGGTCCTTGGTCGGGACGCCGACGTCGAACTTGGCGCGTTCGACCTGTTCCTCGCCCGCAGTGACGGCCGACGTGTCGCGGGCGGCGGCGCGTTGCGGGTGGGCGGCCGATCGGGACTTCGGTGGGTGGGCCTTGCCGTTTCGGCTGACCTTCGCGGCCGCCTTGATGACCGGTTTCAGCTCGACTTTTTTTAGTCGCAACGGCTTCCGGGCCGCAGGCCGGGACTTACTCGGGACGGGTTTCTTGGATCGGGCGCGGCTCTTGACACTTGGCATGTGGAAGAGGACTCCGCGGCGCCGCGGACGAACCGCCGGCGCGGGTTTGTCGGACTCGTGGATATCGTCCGTGAGTCGTCAAGCCCCGGAAGTCCGTTTCGGGGAGAAGGAAGTCCCGCAAATGACGGGACGTCAACGACATCGGCCGGCGGGGCGACCGACACCGGGGATGACTGCACAGGCGGCGAGAGAAGCGGAAGCCATTCCGACGGTCGGCTCGGGTCGCGCACTTACAGCGCATACCTGGTCGCGGGCGAATGGCTGCCGGGACGCTCCGGCGGGTGCGATATCGGCGGCAGGAGTCCGGGGGCAAATACCCCCACCGGGTCGCTTCGAATCGCTCGAAACGTAACCGCAGGCAGGAGTTATCACAAATGCCCCCACGGGCCTTATATTAACGAATCTGATTACGCTTGTCAATTACATTTCAACCGGACCCTGAGTTAGCCGGCTAATGGTGGCGGCAGCCGAGAGGACACTCCGGCGATTCTTTTCGTTGAGATCCGGTTTACATTCCTTTTTGTTTTCCCTTCGTTGCATTCGTTTCCGGTGGCGGCGAGGCTCCCGCAGCTGACCTCGCGCGTTGGGCTGTTTGTATCAGTTGTACGGAATGTGACGTTCAGTGGCGCAACCGGTCCAAGGGCACTTAGCCGTCGATCGCGTTTTGTCAGGCGATTGGTTGACTTTGAGACAGTGGGTCTGAAAATAACCCCGCGACTGACAAGGGAAATGCCTGTGGAAGACCGGTCCAGCCCAGAGCGAGACATGGGCTTTTACTTCGCTCTGGCCCAGACCGGCCTGGAGATGGTGGCCCCGATCGCGGTCGGGGCGTTCCTGGACAGCCGGTACGGGTGGAGCCCGTGGGCGACCGCAATCGGCGCCGTGTTGGGGATGGCCGGTGGCTTGTGGCACATGCTCACGATGATCAAACGCCACGAAGAACGCCAGCGCACCCAGCCGCCTCGAGACTCGACGTGAACCGACGCCTGGTCTTGCTGATCGGCCTGACCGTTGCCTTCTGGGGGCTCATCGCGCTGCCGGCCCGCGCCGTCTGGGGCGATGCGGCGGTGGTCTGCAGCGGCGTGGCCGCCATCCTCTGTCTGATCCCGGCCGCGGCGACGCTCCTCTGGGCCGACTGGGCCTATCGGCAACCGATCGACAAACAGTTCGCGATGGTCCTGGGCGGGACGGGCTTACGGCTGTTCGTCGTTCTCGCCGGGGCCTATGCCCTGCAATCGTCTGTGCCGTATTTTCGAGAGCATGACACACCCGGCTTTCTTTTGTGGGTGCTGGGCTTTTATCTGTTCACGCTGGCTTTGGAGACCGTCCTGTCCGTGAGCGGACGGCCGACGGCGGAACCTCTTCCGGCGGGGCCGACGCCCCCGCCCAACGCTTAGTCGAGTGAGGCGACATGGCGGCGAACGCTGAGGACCACGTCAAAGATTCGGCCCATTTTCATCTCACGGATATTTTGGGCGGCGGGGTGTCCATCGACCTGCCGTCGTTCAACCTGTTCGGCCATCACTTCCAGGTCACCAAGTTTATGGTGCTGGAACTGCTGGCCGCGGTGCTGGCGGCGGCGATCTTCATCCCGCTCTGCCGGCGGGCGGCCCGTGGCGAACTCCCGAAGGGGCCGTTCTGGAACGCGTTCGAGTCGCTGCTGACGTTCATCCGCGAGCAGGTCGCCAAGCCTTGCATCGGCGACCACGACGCGGACCACTACGTCCCGTTCCTGTGGACGATGTTTATCTTCATCCTATTCTGCAACCTGCTCGGTATGTTTCCGTTCATGGGGTCGCCGACCGCCAGCGCCTGGGTGACGGCCGGGTTGGCGGTGTGCAGCTTCGTGATGATGCACGGCGCGCCGATTGCCAAGCACGGATTGATTCCCTATTTGAAGTCCACGTGGCCGCACATAGAGTTGGGCGAAAACATTATCGCGAAGGCGTTCGGCTGGTTCCTCAGCGCCGCGATCTGGACGATCGAGATGTTCGGCACGGTGATCAAGAGCTTCGTCCTTGCCGTGCGGTTGTTCGCCAACATGTTCGCCGGGCACATGGTGTTGGCGAGCTTGCTGCTGTTCATCGTGATCGTGGGCCAGGGCGGGCTGAACCTGCTCTGGGGCGTCGTGACGTTCTCTAGCGTCATGGGCGTCGTGGCGCTGAGCCTGTTGGAACTGTTCGTTGCCTTTCTGCAGGCGTACGTGTTTGTCTTTCTGACCTCGCTATTCATGGGGATGGCCCTGCACCCGGAACACTAACCGTACCCGCTCGGGCCGTTTGCTCGTGCTCGCGGCCTTGCCGGGACCAGATACACCGACCCTCACCAACTTGGGAGATGTCAAGCACATGAAAGCGATGCAATTGCTGGCCCTGGTGGTAGTCGTGCTGCTGGTAACGGCGGCGCCGTTGCTTGCACAGGCACCGACGCCGACCGCGACGCCCGGGCCCACGGCCGGGAGTTTTTCCGGTGCCGGGCTGGGGGCGGGGCTCGGGGCGGGCTTGACGATTATTGGGGCCGGCTGGGGTTTTGGCCGTATCGGCGCCGCGGCGCTGGAGAGCATGGCCCGCCAGCCCGAGATCGCCGGCCGAATCCAGACGGCCATGATCGTCATCGCCGCCCTCCTCGAAGGGGCGACGTTCTTCGCGCTGTTGATCGCTATTCAAGTCGGCGGCAAGCTGGCCAGCCAACTGCCGTTCTAAGACCGTCACCTGGATCATACCGACCGGATCGGCGAGGTGGTCATGCGTCGCGCGGCGTTGCTAGTGGTCCTTCTGAGTCTGATCGCCGGGCTGGCGTGCGCCGGCCCGGCCCTGGCGGCAGGACAACATGCCGACAAGGCCGGCGCAGCCCACGATGCCGAGCCGGCCAAGCACGGCGGGGACCACAAGGGCGGCGGCGATGAACTGCCCGCAATTCTGGACCTCGCCATCTGGACAATCGTCGTCTTCCTGATCCTCTTCTTCGTGCTCAGGAGGTTCGCCTGGGGGCCGATGCTCGAAGGTCTCAAGAAGCGCGAGGAGAGCATCCGAGGCGCGCTCGCCGAGGCGGCCAAGGCCCGCGACGAGGCGCACGGGATCCGGTTGCAATTGCAGCAGGAAATGGGCCAGGCGCAGCAGAAGGTCAAGGCCATCATCGACGAAGCGAAGCGGGACGCTCAGTCCACGGCCGAAGAGATGATCGCCAAGGCCAAGGCCGACATCGGTCAGGAGCGGGAGCGGCTGCACCGCGAAATCCAGGTCGAGACCGACCAGGCGCTGCAGACGCTATGGACGCACGCGGCCGAACTGGCGACGCAAGTGTCGGCCAAGGCGATCGGCCGCCAACTCGACGGCGAGCTTCAACATCGGCTGATCGACGAGGCGCTCGCCGACCTGCAGAAGTCGGCGGGGAGGGGCAACGGGCATGCATAAGGCCGACGCCCACGACCTGGACCCGACGCGCGCCCCGTCGGTGTTCGACATCGACGTTCTGCGAATCGCCCGTGTCTATGCTGCCAGCCTGCTCAAGGCCGCCGAGTCTAAGGGGTTGATCGATCAACTACAGGAGTCGTTCGATACACTCGTCGGCGACCCACTTCGTCAGTCCGAGGACGCGAGCGACCCGGCCGCACTGATGGCCAGCGGGGCGATCCCCAAGGCCCGCAAGGCCGAAGTCATTGAACAGGTCT
>DATJGQ010000883.1:0-3423 GCA_035494815.1 Gemmataceae bacterium | reverse complement strand
AGGCGGCCGAAGCGCAGCGAGGCGGGTTGGGACATCGCGCCTCGCTGCGCGTCGGCCTCCGGAGGTGTCGGCCCCGGAGGCGCGTGGTAGGATGGTCGACTTGGGAGGCCGAAGCGCAGCGAGGATTTCCCGTGCCGACGTACCCGCGGGCCTGGTTCATCACGTGGACGACCTACGGGACCTGGCTTCACGGCGACCCGCGTGGCTCATTTCTCGATTCGACGTACGTTCCTCCCGACCTTGCACTGGAAGAGACGAACCGCGCCCAATTGACCGACGACGCCGTCTACCTGACGGACCACCAGCGGGCGATTGTGGACGCCTCGCTCGTCGACGCATGTCTGGCGCAGGGCTGGGAACCGCATGCGCGAAACGTGCGGACTAATCACGTGCACCTGCTGGTTTCGGCGGGACGGGCCGGGACGTTCGTCCGCAGCCGGCTCAAGGCGCTGGCGTCGAAAGCACTGTCGGACGACGCCGGGCTACCGGCCGCGGGTGACGACGGACGAAAACGGTGGCGGACCGAGAAAGGGAATATCATCCCGGTCGAAGACGAGAAATCGTTGGAGGGCCTCACGGTGTACGTGCGCGATTTACAATAAATCCACCGGACGCCTCGGCCGGAGGCCGACGCGGAGGAGGCCGACGCGGAGCGAGGCGTATGCACGTGTTTCGCCTCGCTGCGCGTCGGCCTCCGCCGCCTACAGAACGAATAAGGGGACGCGACTCGCGCACCGCTGGACGAGTCACGCCCCCTGCCACTTTTTGTCACGCCCCGGCCCTCTAGGGCAGGTCTTTCGCCATCGCGTAGGTCGTGATCTTGTAGCCGCACCGTTGGTACAGCGCCAACGCCTCGGTGTTGTGGCCGAAGACGTGCAGGCCGAGGCGGCCGATCCCCAGGGCCTTGGCCTGGGCGTCCAGCTCGGCCAGGCAGGCGATCCCGTAGCCTCGCCTGCGGTACTCGTCGAAGATCACGAGGTCGCAGAGATAGGCCGTCCGATACGCCCCGTCATCCCGCACCTGGAACCAGAGCCAGCCGACCTTCGCGTCGGTCGCGGCGTCGTGGACCGTGAAGAAGTGCTGGTCCGGCGTCCGTATCCCGCTCGGGGCGAAGCGGTGAAACGCTTGCGAGGACAAGGTCAACGCGTCGCGGCCCGCCCAATCGCCGGACCGCAGTTTGTCTTCCGCGTAGCCGCGGACCGCGGCGTCCCGGTAGGTGGGGTACTCGTCCTCGGTCATCCGTTTCAGTCGGATCGCTTTCACGGCCCTCTCGGCCTCCGCAACTTGTTTTCCGGGGGCTGGGGGTGCCAGCGGAGACGAGACGTATTTGGCCGTTCTCACTCGCACCGGCGGCGTGCGTTAAGTCCGAGCCGACGAACAAGGGAATCGTCACTTCAACTCTTTGACGAACAGGTTCCGGAACTCCCCCGGGTCGCCGTGGTGCTGCAAGCCGATCGGGCCTTTCGCGGGCATGCCCGGGAGCCGGGCATTTTCGATGACCGTCTCGCCGTTGAGCACGCACGTCACCCGGTCGCCGCGCACGGTCGCTACGAAGCGGTTCCATTGTCCGAGCGGCTTGTCCGCTTTTTTGAGCGGGATGCACGCCTTGCGTACGTCCGCGGGCATCGCCTTGTCGGTGCGGTAGCCGTTGATCTCGCCGCTGCCGAGGTCCTGGCTCCAGATGTTCAGCTGGGCCTTGCGACTGCCGCGGAGGTAGATGCCGGTGTCGCCGGAGTCCAGCTTCGGCGTCGTTTTTCGTTGGCCCTTCTCGTCGAAGACGAAGTCACCGTTGGGCAGGACGATCGGGTGCGGCTTCATCTTCGGCTCGCTCGGCAGCCGCCAGTCGGTGACGAGCATGAAGTCGCCGTACTCTTTCTCCGTCCACAAGTCCTTGTCGACGGCGTTGCGGCCCTCGGACTTGCCGTCATAGTGGATGACGCCGTCCTTCGCGGTCCAGTGGCCCTTGTGTCCTTCGCGGTACTTCCAGCCGGCGAAGTCCAGGCCGTCGAAGATCGATGTGAAGCCCTCGTCGGCCATCGCGACCTTCTCGGCCGGCGGATTCGACGACGGCCACGGCGTCAGCCGGATGTTGCGAAAGTGGCACTCGCTCAGCTCGGCTTCCAAGGCGATGTAGCCTTTCACGTGGCTGCAATCCTTCAGTTTCGTGACCACGGTGCCGTTGACGGCAAGTTCGAGCGTGCCGTCCTGCGAGACGAGCTTGTAGTGATTCCACTTGCCTGCTGGCTTAGCCTTGTCTTCGGTCGGCATGGCCCGCCGATTCCTGGGCTTGCTGAGCGGCGTGACCGTCATGCCGCGGATGCCGAACATGCTGCCGTGGTCGCCGTCCATCACCTGCACTTCGACGGCGTACGGGTACGGGGCGCCGACCTGGGGCAGGGCGTCGGCGTGGACGAACAGGCCGGAGTTGCCGCCTTGGCTGACGTGCTTCCAATCCAGCTCGAGGACGTAGTTCTCGTACATCTTGTCGGTGCGCAGGAAGCCGCGCGGCTTGCCGGTGGTGACGATCTCGCCGTCGCGAACGGCGAACGTGTCCGGGGCGCAATTGACGTTCACCCAGCCGGCGAGGTGGTGGCCGTTGAACAGGTCGACCGGCGCGTCAGCAGCTGGAGCAAATGCGATGGAGAGAATGGTGACGATAAATGCGAGAGTGCGACAAAACACGGTTCACCTCCGGTTCGCGACGCTTCGCAGAAGCTTTGGGTCTCTCACGCGTCTGCGAAGCGTCGCTAAACTACGTCGGATCACAGCAGCTTCGTCTTCCCCGGGATGGCGACCTTCGGCGTCGACAGCGGGCCCCACTCGTAACTCGGCGGCGACAGGTCTTCCTTGGAATTGAACGCCTGCTCCCATGTCACCCGTGCGCCGGTGTAGTGCGCCATCCGGCCCATGATGGCCCCGTTGGAATTGAAGCGAGGTGGGCGTGAGTTTGAATTGTCCGCCGCGATGGCGGGTCGGTCAACAAGCTGCTCAGGCGTGCGGTGGCCATAATTCACCCCAACGGCCGCAACGAGCTTTGTCGATAATAGTCCCGCGGACGCCGCAAAATGCGCAGCCGTTTTCCGCACTCTAAGTCACTTTTCCGTCTCTCGCCCCCGAACGAGAGCTTCCCCGATCAATCCCGCCGCCGCCATTTGATGACCCGGTTCGCTCTTGACACATTCCGGCGCCGTTCCTATCGTCCTGCCCTCTCGATGGATTAGAAACCGATATGTACCCGGCCGCGGCAATGCCGCGCCGTACTGTAGCCGGCCTCTGAGGCCAGCGACAGCCGGCACACGCCGGGGCGAGGGCGTTTCCCATGAGCCGATCGAACCAGCAGGCAGCAGGCGGCAGGCAGCAGGCAATAAGAAGGCGGATTCTTCACCGCCTGTTGCCCACTGCCTGCTGCCTGCTGTTCGCGTG
>DATJGQ010000882.1:0-7661 GCA_035494815.1 Gemmataceae bacterium | reverse complement strand
AGAGAGATGGGCCTTTGTCGCCCGGCAGCATGATGCGGCGAATGAGTTTGATAGGGATTCCGCCTTGCCGCACGAAGTCGTTGTGGAAAGTCGCCAACTTGTAGTTCCCGCCTTTTGCCTTGCGGTAGTCCTCACGAAGCTTGTAAATCTGCAGCTTTCCCAACGTGTAGTAGAGGTAGGTCGGGTTGTAGGCGCCGCGGCGGGCTTCTTCGAACGCCGCCGAACGCTCCTCGAAACCCTGCTCTTCGAAAAACTTGGTACCCTCTTCCACCGTCATTCCCTGCGTGTGCAGCATGATTCCGACCACGTAGCGGCAATCGCGCACCAGCGCCTCGGCCAGTTGCGCCAAGTGAATCTTCGGGTCGCCGCCACCGTAGCCCTCCTCGACCATCATCTGCTCGCAATAGTGGGCCCAACCCTCGACGTTGCTGCCGCAGACGGCCAGCTTCCGAGTCTTGGTCGGGTACTGCTTGGCGTAGAGGAACTGGATGTAGTGCCCCGGGAATGCCTCGTGGATCGTAATGATCTGCATCACCGGGGCGTTGAACAGCCGCAGGTGTTCTTCCTTCTGCCGTGCGGACCAGTCTTTTTCCGACGGCGTGACGTAATAGTACGCCTCGGTGGCCTTGGTCTCGTAAGCGCCCGGGGTGTCCATCGACGCGAAGCTGCCGTTCCGGGCGTAGGCCGGCGTCTCCGTCACGGTCGGCCGGACGTCGGACGGCACGGTCACGATGTTCTTTTCGATGAGAAAGGAGCGGGTTTTTTCGATCGTCCGCCGGGCGGAGGGGATCAGGTCGGCCTCAGTCGGGTGGTCGGCGGAGAGGGCCTTCATCACCTCCGCAGGCGTTTTCGTCGCGTCGATCATCCGGGCGACGGCGCGGAAGGCTTCCTGATCTCGCTTGAGCGTGGCCGTGCCGATGGCCAGGAGCCTGTCGAGCGGGATGTCGACCATGTCCTCGTAGAGGAGTTGTTTCGCGAAGGTGTCGGCGCCCAGGGCATAGCTGCCGTGCGACTTCGGGAGGAGTTCGGCCTTCATCCAGGCGACCGTTTCGGTCAGGGCCTTCAACACGGTGTCGTTGGCGGCGGTGAACTCCCGGAGGAGATCGGCGTCCGTGCCGGCGGCGTTCTTCGCCCAATCGCGGACCGTACCGCGGTAGAAGCCGACCGAGCCTTCGCCCATGCGGATGGCCAGGTCGGTGAACTCCTTCGGCGGGTTCTCGACGTTGGCCCGCAATGCGGCGAACATGGCCGGCGTGGCCTTGAGCCGCGCGATGAGCGAGCGCAGGCGGGCCGCAGGGGAGGCGAAGTCCCGTTTCATGAGCCCGTCGACAGACCCCGGCGGCGTGCCGATGTAATTCATCGGATTCTTCCGCCAGTTGCGGATGACCTCCAGGTCGAGCAGTTCGGCCCGCATCAGGCCATCGAGCACCTCCGCGTCGATGGCCTCCTCCTCGGTGAGCGGGCCGGCCCGCAGCTTCTCCAGCCGGGACTGTAACGACTTCACGGTTGCGATGCGTCTGGTCGTCGCGGCGGCCGAGGCGTCTTCGAGCTTGTCGTCGTACTGGTGAAGCCCGGCCGCGGTGCCCTCCGACGGCTTCCAGAGGAAGTAGGCGTCGAAGTAGTCATCGACGAAGGCGGCGAACCGCGAGGCGGCTTCCGCGGCGACCGCCCTGTCGCTGCCGTCCTTTCGGCCGATCAGCGGCACGAGACCGAGTAAAACGAGCGGAATCACACCGTAGCGCGACATCGCTTCCTCCACCGACGATCTCACGACTTCAGCGCCGCGAAGAGCTTGTTGAGGCTGTCCTTGGCGTCGCCGAACAGCATCATGCACTTTTCGTTGTAGTACAGGTCGTTGTCGACACCGGCGAAGCCCGGCCGCATGCTCCGCTTGAGCACGTTGATCGACCGGGCCCGGTCGACTTCGAGAATCGGCATGCCGTAGAGCGGGCTGCTCTTGTTGTTCTTGGCGGCGGGGTTGGTCACGTCGTTCGCCCCGACCACCAGCGCGATGTCCGCCTCGGCGAAGTACGGGTTGATCTGTTCCATCTCGTAGAGGTGGTCGTAAGTGACGTTGGCCTCGGCGAGCAGGACATTCATGTGACCGGGCATCCGGCCGGCGACGGGGTGGATGGCGTATTTGACGTCGATGCCGCGTTTTTGCAGCAGCTTCGCCAGGTCGCTGACGGCATGCAGCGCCAGGGCCACAGCCATGCCGTAGCCCGGAACGACGATAACAGAGCGCGCGCTGTCGAACAGGACACTCAGCTCCTCGGCGGTGATACTCCGCACCGTTCCCTTGGCGTCCGAGCCGGCCTGGCCCTGTTCGTCTTTTTCGATCTTCCCGAATGCGCCGAAGAGCACGTTGAGCGCTGACCGATTCATCGCCCGGCACATCAAGAGTGATAGTAGGAAGCCGGAGGTGCCGTCGAGCGAGCCGGTGATGATCTGGATCTTGTTCATGAGCACGAACCCCATGGCGGCGTCGGCGAGCCCGCCGTAGGAGTTCAACAGGGCGATCACCACCGGCATGTCCGCCGCCCCGATCGGAATGACCAGCAGGACCCCGAACGCCAAGGCGAGGAGGACCATGAGGTAGAACAGCGGGCTGGCCGACGGCACGGCGATCAGCGTCAGGAAGCAGAGAACCATGACGGCGAGCAGGGCGAAGTTCGACGCGTTCTGCCCGCGATAGGTGATGGGCTGCCCGGGCAAAAGTTCCTGCAGCTTGGCGGCGGCCATCAGGCTGCCTGTAAACGTCAAGCCTCCGATCACGACCTCGAAGCCGAGCGGCGTCATGCGCAGGCTCGTGAGAAGATGGGACTCGCGGACGTACTCGGAAATGCCGACGAGCGTCGCGGCCAGCGCCCCGAGCGAGTGCGATAACGCGGTCCGCTGCGGCACCGCCGTCATCGGAATGCGCAAGCCCATCGTGCCGCCGGCGACCGTTCCGATCCCCAGGCCGACGGCGATGATCACGTAGCCCCATGGCCATTTGATGTGCTCGTGAAACAGCGTGCCGACGATCGCCACCGCCATCCCGAACGCGGCGAGGAGCATGCCTTGCCGCGCCCATCTCGGCGAGCTGAGCCCTTTCAGCCCGAGGATGAAGAGGACGGCTGAGACGATGTACAAGAAGCTCAAGATCGTCTCGGCCGGCGCGTCGCCGAGGATGCCGAGCCAGTGAAGGATCGCCAGAAGCACCGCGAGCAGGCAAAAAATCGCGGGCACCAGCACTTCCACCCGCAGGCCGCGGCGGCCGGTCGCATCTTCCCCCTCTTTCTTGAACATCTTGAGCATGCGGTCGGTGATCAGGAAGCCGCCGACCACGTTCGTCGCGGAACAGCAGACCGCGACGAACCCGAGGAACGTGCTGAGCGGGCTGTACCCCGCCCCGGCGATGACGAGCGAGCCGATGAGCGAAATCCCCGAGATCGCGTTGGTCGCCGACATCAGCGGCGTGTGCAACAGCGGCGGGACGCGGGTAATCAGGTGGTAACCGAGAAAGCCGGCCAGGATGAAGATGTAGAGCCCGAGTTCGAGGTCCTTCAGTTCCGTCGTCATGGCGAGGGTTTCCCGACCGCTATGAATCCATCACCTTTCGACCGCAGACTTCAAGGCTTCGTGAACCACCGCCCCACGATGCGTCACGAGCGGGCCGCGCGTCAGCTCGTCTTCCAGGTCCAGATTGAGCTTCCCCCCCTTGAAGAGGTGGAGAAGAAAGCTTGTCACGTTCCGCGCATACATCTGGCTGGCGTGATAGGGAAGCGAGGCGGGGACGTTGAGCGGGCCGCACACGAGGACGCCGTGCCGCGTCACTTCCTCACCCGGCGCGGTGGCCGCGCAATTGCCGCCCTGCTCGGCCGCGAGGTCCACGATGACGGAGCCGGGTCGCATGCCCTGGAGCATCTCCTCGGTGACGAGGACCGGCGCGCGCTTGCCCGGCACCAGCGCGGTCGTGATGACGACGTCCGCCGCCGCCACCCGCGCGGCCATCAGCTCCCGCTGACGCTTGTAGAACTCCTCCGACTGGGCCTTGGCATAGCCGCCCGCGGCCTCGGCGTCTTTCGACTCGATCGGTAACTCCACGAACTTCGCGCCGAGACTTTCCACCTGCTCGCGGACGGCGGGCCGGGTGTCATACGCCTCGATGACGGCGCCGAGCCGTTTCGCGGTGCCGATCGCTTGCAGCCCGGCGACGCCCGCGCCGATGACGAACACTCGCGCCGGCGAAATCGTGCCGGCGGCGGTCATGAGCAGCGGGAAGAACTTCGGCAGCCGATTCGCCGCGATCAGCACCGCCTTGTACCCGGCGACCGTACTCATGGCGCTGAGCGCGTCCATCGGCTGGGCGCGGGTGATCCGGGGCATGAACTCCATCGCGAACGCGGTCACGTTGCGGCCGGCCAGCGCGGCGATGCCGTCGCGGTTCGTGTACGGCTGGAGGAACCCGATCAGCGTCGCCCCGTCCTTGATCTGACCGATCTCCGCCGCGGTAGGTGGCTGAACTTTGAGTACAACGTCGGCCGCCGCCAGGACGTCGGGCTCGAGCCGTGCCCCTTTTTCGCGGAACGTCTCGTCCCGAAACCCCGCCTCGCGACCGGCGTCCGTCTGCACGACCACGTCCAGGCCGGCCGAGGTGAGCTTGGGCACCAGATCGGGAATCAGCGCGACCCGCCGCTCGCCGGAGAGTGTTTCTTTGGGAACGCCGGCGATCATGGCGGTTACCATCGGTGACGTTCGACGACGCTCTGCCGTCCGGCACGGTCAGGCAGTAGTCTACGCGGCCGCGGTCCGGGACACCACTGTCAGCCGTTCGATGCTCGTCGATCGTGCGGTCGGTCGGGATTAGCAATCGGATCGGGCGGGCGAAAGTGATCAGCCGCCCGAAACGAACGGCCCGCTTGTCGGCCGCGACGTCGTTGAATGGGAGAGAGTGGACCGCGTTACCGCCGGGCCAACCGCAGGTCCAGGTACAGGGTCTCCGCCCGGACCAGCGCGGCGACGATGTTCGGACAGATGTTCTCCGGCCCGACGCGGCTTTCGAACTCCGCCTGCCGCATGAGCTTCGCCGGCTGCGGCTGAGCGCCACACAGGATGAGCGTGCGGCCGGCGGCGTGCAGCTTGTCCGCGACTTCTTCGAGCGTCAGAAGTCCGGTGGCGTCGATCGCCGTCATGTTCCGCAGCCGCAGGATGAGGACCGGGGTCGGCTCGGCCCGATCGATAGTGTCAATCAGCTTGTCCGTCGCCCCGAACAGGAACGGCCCGTGGATGCGGATCACCGTGACATAGCCGGGAATGTACCGGTCGTGCAGGGTGTGCGGGCGGCTGTCCTCCATCGACTCCTTGGAGACGCGGGACACCGTCGT
Organism: Gemmataceae bacterium; assembly: GCA_035494815.1. GTDB lineage: Bacteria > Planctomycetota > Planctomycetia > Gemmatales > Gemmataceae > DATJGQ01. Next base: position 2,292 of record DATJGQ010000882.1, on the reverse strand, counting down.
CGTTCGCGTCACCTTTTGGATGTACAGCAGCGCGGCGAGAACCATGCCGACCTCGACGGCCACGGTCAGGTCGGCGAACACGGTGAGCAGGAACGTGGCCAGCCAGACCGCGATGTCGGCCCGGGACATTTTCAGCAGTTTGGGGATCTCGCCCCACTCGCCCATGTTGTAGGCCACGACCATGAGGATCGCCGCCAAGACGGCGAGCGGGATGTACCGGGCTAGCGGCGCGGCAAACAGCAGTACCGCGAGCAAGGTCAGCGCGTGAACCATGCCCGCGACGGGGGTCCTGGCCCCGGACCGGATGTTGGTCGCGGTGCGGGCGATCGCGCCGGTGGCCGGCAGCCCGCCGAACAGCGGCGAGGCGATATTGGCCAAGCCCTGTGCGACCAGCTCGACGTTCGGGTTGTGCCGGCCGCCGCTCATCCGGTCCGCGACGACGGCGGACATCAGCGACTCGATCGCCCCGAGCAGGGCGACGGTCAATGCGGGCTCAAACAGCGGTCCGATCATTCCGGCGTCGAAGTGCGGCAAGACGACCTGAGGGAAGCCGCTGGGGACGCCGCCAAAACGGCTACCGATCGTCTCGACCGGCAGGCCGAACGTGGCCACAACGATGGTGCCAAGAATCAGGACGACGATCGAACCGGGCACCCGCTTGACGAACCGCATGAAGACGATGATGACCGCCAGGGCCGAAACGGCGAGGAGCGTCGAGCTCAACGATGCGGTGCGGGCGTGGGCGGCGAGCGCCTTAACGCGGCCCAGGAACTCGCCCGGCACCTGTTCGACGGTGAGGCCGAAGAAGTCCTTGACTTGTGTACTGGCGATCAGGACGGCGATGCCGTTGGTGAACCCGATCACGACCGGGCGGGGCAGGAACTTGACGACGGCGCCGAGGCCTGTGACGCCGAAGACGACCAGGAGGGCGCCCGCCATCAGCGTGCACAGGAACAGGCCGTCGATGCCGTGGCGGGCGACGATCCCGGACACGACCACGACGAACGCCCCGGTCGGCCCGCCGATCTGGGTGCGCGACCCGCCGAGGGCGGAGATCAGGAACCCCGCGACGACGGCGCAGTACAGGCCGGCCTGGGGCGGGACGCCGGAGGAGATCGCGAACGCCATCGCCAGCGGCAAGGCGACGAGGCCGACGGTCACGCCGGCCGTCAGGTCCGCGAAAAACGTCCGCCACGTGTACCCGCGCAGCGACCCGACCAGGGCGGGCGCCCACCGGTGGTTCATCGACCGGCCCTCGAACGGAGCAATGGAGCCGCGCAAATATACGATGTTCCGCGGCCGGACAAGGGCAACTGGCCATTTTATTTGCGGCTAAGAGAGACTGCGCTCTTCGGACCACGAACGGCGGATATGATGTCTCAGGCCCGCATTCCCCCGTCAAAACAGAGGCCGATGATGCGACGATCTCCCCTCCCGCGTTCCTTTGCCGGGTTGCTCATGTGTGTCGCGGTCGTCGCGGTCAAGGCCGAGCCGCCAAAGCCCGGGACGACAGGGAACCCGGACAACGTGCCCTACATAGGCAAAAGCGACCCACACGGCAACCCGGTCCGGCTGGCGGTGGCCACAGGACACGTGTCCAACTACTCCGAGGAAAAAGTCCCGAAGTACAGACTCCCGGACCCGCTCGTGCTCACCAACGGCGAGCGCGTCACCACTCCGGAGTCGTGGACCAAAAAACGGCGGCCGGAGATTCTCAGGTCCTTTCAGACGGAGATTTACGGCCGCATTCCCGAGAACTCTCCGAAGGTGACCTGGGAAGTCACGGCGACCGACCCGCAAGCGCGAAACGGCGCGGCCGTGATGCGACGGGTCGTGGGCCGCATGGGCGACAAGCCGGACGGCCCGAAGATGACCCTGACGGTGTTCACGCCCGCGAACGCCGACCGACCGGTGCCCGTCCTGTTAAACATCACTTTCGGTTTTCCGATCGGCAACCGGGCGGGAAAGGCCGCGCCGAAGCCTGGGGCGAAAGCTGTCACGTTCGACTTCGTCGCCGAGGTGCTCGGCCGCGGGTGGGCTTACGCCACCATCGCCTACGGCGACATCCAGCCGGACCGCGCGGACCGGTGGACCGAGGGGGTGATCGGGCTGACCCTGAAAGAGGGCCAGACGCGGCCGGCGCCGGACGAGTGGGGGACGATCAGCGCCTGGGCCTGGGGCGTGAGCCGGTGCATCGACTTCTTCGCGTCGGACCGGTCGTTCGACGCCAAGCGGGTGGCTATCACCGGCGCGTCGCGGCTCGGCAAGACCGTCCTCTGGGCCAGCGCCCAG
>DATJGQ010000881.1:0-4182 GCA_035494815.1 Gemmataceae bacterium | reverse complement strand
GCTTCGCGAAGCGCTCCCTCCGGTCGCGGCGGAACATGAGTTGTCCAAAGCCAATGCCAGACGCCAGTCGGCTCACATTACCCCTGGCCCCCGCCGCCGCGCCCGGCTGGCACGGCTGGTCGCCCGTGGACGCCCCCGAGCCGGACGCCCCGCAGGGGATGTACGCTCCCGCCACCGACGCCGACGTCGTCGTACCGCTCGTCGCATCAGCGCCCGCCAGTCAGGCCGAACTCCTCGCCCCCGCCGGCGGTCCGGACGCCGCGTTCGCCGCTCTCCACTTCGGGGCCGACGCCGTCTATCTGGGCCTCAAAAAGTTCTCCGCCCGCGCCGAAGCGGAGAACTTCACGCTCGACGAAGTCGACGAAATCACGGCGTATGCCCACAGCCTCCGACCGCGGCGGCGCGTCTTCGTCACGGTCAATACGCTCGTCCGCAACGACGAACTGCGCGAACTGGTCGAGGACGTCGCCGCCCTCGCCGACATCGGGGTGGACGCGATCATCCTGCAAGACCTGGGCGTCTATCACCTCCTCCGCGAGCACTTCCCGACGCTCCAACGGCACGCGAGCACGCAGCTCGCCGTACACAATCGCGCCGGCGCCGCGACGCTCAAACGGCTCGGCTTCGATCGTGTCGTCCTCGCCCGCGAACTGACGTTCGAGGAAGTTCACGACATCACTGAGGCGTCCGGGATTGAGACCGAAGTCTTCGTGCACGGGGCCCTCTGTTACGCGTACAGCGGACTGTGCCTGTTCTCGTCACAGACGCTGGGCCGTAGCGGCAACCGGGGCAAGTGTGCGTATTCCTGCCGCGACTCGTACGAGGTCAACGGGGCGCCACTGACCTTGCGCGACGGTTCACCCGTCCGCCGCGACCCGCGGACCGGTTTTCCGTTCTCGATGAAAGACCTCGCGCTGCCCGACCACATGCCGGCGCTGCGGGCGGCGGGCGTGTCCTGCTTCAAGGTCGAAGGTCGCAAGAAGAGCCCGCTCTACGTCGCCACGACGACCGACTATTACCGCAAGCTGCTCGACGGCACGCTCGCCGACGACGAGCGGCCGCAACTCGAAGCGGACATGCAGACCGTCTTCAGCCGGCCGTGGACGCGGCTGTTCGTGCAGTCGCACAAGGACAAGGAGGTCGCCGACCGCGACACCGTCGGCCACCGCGGCCGGCGGATCGGAACGATCGAGAAAGTCGTCGCCGGGCCCGAGCCGCGGTTGCGCTTCCGCACCGAACGGCCGCTGGAAAAGCACGACGGTTTGCAGGTCGACCTGCCGGTGCTCGGCAAACCGTTCGGCTTCGCGGTCGAACGACTCTGGGCGGTCGCCCCGGGAAGGCGAGAGAAGCGGCAGGAGACGTATCGCGTCCCGGCCGGGGCGGTGGTCGAAGTGGCGCTACCCCGGGATCATCCGGAGTTACCCGACGGGGCGCCGGTGTATTGCTCGTCCTCGCAGGCCGTCAAACTACGGTACCGGCATTCGCGGCCGAAGCCGGGCCTCTACCGAACCCGCCGGCCGATCGAGGTCGAACTCGTCCTGAGCGCCGACGAATTGAACGCCACAGCGCGAGTCGTCGATCGCCGCGGCGTCGAAGCGCGGGCCACTCTTCCGGGTCCGTTCCCGCCTGCGAAGGACGCGGCGGCACTGGAACTGGTCGCGCGGAGCACGTTCGAAAGGCTCGGCGACACGCGGCTCATGCTGACCGACTTGACCTTGCGAAACGACGGCGGCTTCTTCGTGCCGGTGTCCAGGCTGAACGGGCTCAGGCGGCAGTTGGTAATCGGGCTGGAGGTCGTGCTCGAACGGGATCGGCGCGGTAATGTCGAGCGGGTCTTTAGCGCTGTCGTCCCCGACACCGTTTGTAGGGGCGGGGTTTCCCCGCCCACAACGGCCAAGGGGCGGGGAAACCCCGCCCCTACAAAGGAGGCCGACGCACGATCAGCGATCCCTCTCAGGTGGTCCTTGAAAGTCGATCGTCTGTCGTTTCTCGACGCGCTCACCGCGGACGACCTTGCCGACGTCGACGAGATTGTCCTCGACATCGCTCGCGATCACCCGACCGTGCTGCTCGATCGGCTCGCCGATTGGGATCGGCGACTCGGCAAGGAGCGAATTCGCCTGGCCCTGCCCGCGCTCACCCGCGCGTGGGAGGATAAAGGCCTGCGCCACAAGATCGATTCGCTCCGCGCCGCCGGCTGGACGAAATGGGAGGCGGCCAACCTGTCGGCGTGGGACTACCTCGGCGTCGACCCGCTCGCCCCCGCCGCGGCCGGGCTCGACCTCGCGACCGATTGGTCGGTGTATGTTCTGAATCGACTGGCCGCCGAGGCGGTCACTCGCATGGGCGTCTCGCGGTTCGCGCTCTCGCCGGAGGACGGCCTCGCGAACATGACGCCGCTCTTCGCCGAATACGGCCCGCGGGCGGTGGCGATCGTCTATCAGGACACGCCGCTCTTCGTCGCCGAGTCGTGCGCGTACGCGAATCTCATCGGCGGCTGCCCCGGCAAGGCGAACTGCTCGTTCGATGAGATGCAGATGGTGTCGAGCTACGGCGAGCGGGTGACGGCCCTGGATTATCATTGCCGCACGATCGTCCTCAACCAGGGGCCGTTCTGCCTCTCGACGCGGTTGAAGAATCTGGCTGCCGCCGGCGCGAAGAGCCTGCGGGCGGATTTCGTCTACCGGCGTTACGAACCGGAGGAAGTGCGAGACGTGTGGCGACGATTACGCGCCGGCAAGCCGATACCGGGCGGGCACGCGGCGAATTTCGATCGGGGTGTCTTGTGAATGGGCGAGGCGGGACTCGAACCCGCACGCCTTGCGGCACAGGATCCTAAGTCCTGCGTGGCTGCCAGTTACACCACTCGCCCTCGGACGTTTCCACTTTAAGCGATCCCGGAGCGCCGTCAATTCCTCGGTTTGGTCAACTCAGCGACCGACAAAATGAGTGCGGTGCCGTCGGTGAGAGGCGCGAACATTCGGCCGGCGCCGAGGACCGCGGGTGACGCTGTCGGTGCCACGATTGCCGGGTGCCGGTAACCCCCACCGACCTGTTGTCCGGTCTTCGGATCGAGCGCCAGGAACAGTCCTGACGCGTCCGCCACGATCCAGTGCTTCTCATAATACTGCGGTCTGACTTCGATACCGTCTCCCGGCGTCTCGGCCGTCCACAAGGGTGGTTCTTTTTCGCGATCGAGCAACAAGAGCTTTTTCCGATCGACGACCACCGCCAGCCCGATCCCGGTGCTCCACGGGCCCGCGGTGATCGTTCCCACCCGCCAAGCCCGCGCGACCTTGGGCAGGTTCCCAGTCACCAGCGTGATCGTCCCGCTTGTGTCGGCGACCGCCGCCCCCGGTTCGTCGCCGTCGCCCCGCCAGGGCACCAGCGCTGTCACTCGCTGCCGAAGGTCGAGCGGCCCTTCGCTGCCGATCTGGTATTTGTCATCCCCCCAAATAATGCGCGTCAGCCGTCGCGTGCGGTCCGTGAAGAGGTACTCGTCGTCACGCCAATGGACGACCATTCCGCGTTCGTCGGCCTTGGCGCCCAGCGCCCGCCAGTTCGGTCCGAGCTGACATCGCGTGACGCGCTCGTCGAGCGACAGCCGACAGAGCGAACCGTCCGCCAGAGGCACGACGATCGCCCTCGGTCCGACTGCCGGGGGGCCGGCCGGTGGCGAGTCGAGCGGCTCCATTGTCTTGTCTTGCGAGCCGCCCAAAGACCGGATCACGAACCGGAACTTTCCATCAACGCGGCGACAGGCAAAAACATAGGCGTTCAGGTAGTCCGGACCTGGCAGCATCAGCGGCGGGGCGACCAGGTCCGGAATCGGTTTGTTAATTTGGACGCCGTCCGCCTGCCAGGCGGCGCCCCCGTCGGCCTCGTGGCGTGTCACGTCGAAGCGGTAAACGGCGCCGTTGGGGTCAAGGGCGAACACGGAGCTGCTCCCCAGCCGCAGCGGGTCGCCCTGGCACGACAGCCCGAGTGGGATTTGCCACTGCACCCGGCCGGTGCGGGCGTCCACGGCAGTCGCCAGACTGGTTGACGGGGCGGCGGTCTGGGTCACGAGGTAAAGCGTCGAGCGGTCGGCGCTGACCTGTGACGCGTGCAGCGGCGAGCCGAGCGGCACACCTTCGCCCCAGACCGGCGCGAGAATCCGGCCCTTCGCCCGGTCGAGGCCGA
>DATJGQ010000880.1:0-8621 GCA_035494815.1 Gemmataceae bacterium | reverse complement strand
GCCTTGTGGGCGGCGATGACGGCGGTGGAAGTTTTGGGCACGTTGCCGCGGGCGAGATAGTGGGCCTCCAAATCGGCGGTCTCGACTTTCACGCCCGCCTGGACCATGGCGATCTTTTGCCGGACGATCATGCCGTAATCGACGTTCCTGAGTTTCATGCCGACGAGGTCGAGCATGCCGATCCGCGCGCCGGTCAGCAGGCTCTGGATCCAAAGCCGGATGAAGCCGAAGAAGATGATCATCAGCACCAGGCCGAACAGCGCGACGACCAAGCCGCCGATCAGCACTTCCGGCCGCGACCAGAACGACGGGTCCGCCTTACCTCCGCCCCCGATCTGGGCGAGAATGTTCGCCAGCATGGAGCTACGCCTTTCGTGTGAGTGGCCGGCGCCGGCCGGGCTCCGTCCGGCTCCCGCCCGTTATTCGCTTCAGGAAAAGTCCGCTGATTCTAAATCTTGCAATCGCGGCTTGTCCACCTGACGGACGACGACTTTGCCGGCTTTGACGTCGACGCAGCGCACCCAAGCGCCGGCGGCGACCATCATTCCTTCGGTAATGACGTCGATCCGCTTTCCGTCGAACGCCGCGACGCCCGCCGGCCGCAAATCCGAGAGGGCCTGACCGTAGCGGCCGCGGAGTTGCTCGAGCTCCAGGTTCACCGGCATTTGGGCGAGCGTCGCGTCCTGGTCGGGCAGAATGAACCGTTTACCGACGGCTGTTCGCGGCCACAGGTAAAGCATCGCCGTCGCCAGGATCGGCACGACGATGAATACGCCGACGAGCGTCAGGAACCCCGTCGAAGTGTCGCCGTACAGGAACGCCATCACCACGCCGGCGATGATTGCGGCCGAACTGGCGACGAACAACAGGCCGCCCGACGGGATGAATATCTCCGCCACCAGCAGCGCCAGGCCGATCGCGATCAGCACGTAAGCGATGGTCAGGGGATCCATGGCAGGGGCCAGGAGTCAGGGTCAGGAATCAGACATCCACCAAGTGCGGTGACACTTTGATTGTACTGACTCCTGACCCCTGACTCCTGACTCCCGGTTCCCGACTCCGCCCCCTGATTTCAGACCTCTTTGACCACCACGCGGTGCCCCTCGATCTCGACGACCTGCACGCGGGTCCCGGCGGGCACGAAACTCCCTTCGGTAACCACGTCCACATAGGTGTCGCCGAACTGAGCCATGCCGGCCGGTCGGAGCATCGTCGCCGCGGTGCCGACCGCTCCCAAGAGGCCGGCCATCTCGGCGAGGCCGCTGGCGGACAGGTCCGTGTCCGCGTCCGTCTCGAGCTTCTCCGACGGCGGCACGAGCACCAGCCGATTCGCGTACGGAATGCTCGGGAGATAACGGGCGGCCGTGAACGCGACCGCCGTCGCGATGACGAGCCCGACTCCGAACGAGGTCAGCGTGCCGCCGAAGCTCGCCCATTCCTGGCTCGTCTGCGGCAGCCGATCCACCGTCGCGAGCCCGAGTCCGACGAGCACCAGCGCGATGCCGCTGACGCCGATGACCCCGAACCCCGGGATCAGGAACACTTCGATCGCGATCAGCACCAGCCCCAACAGGAACAGGAGTACGGCGAGCAGGGTGATCTGCCCGTTCATCTGCGACTGCGACCAGAAGAACAGGACGAAACATAGTGCGGCGATGACGCCCGGCACGCCGACCCCGGGCATCTTCAGTTCGAGGATCAGGCAGCTGATGCCCACGATTACCAGAATGATCGCGACGGCCGGGTCGCCGAGGAACGTCGCGAGCCCGTCGAGCCAGTCCGGCCCCGCCTGGCGGACGCGCGAAGGATCGATGCCATAAAGAACGTACAGTTCGCGCGGCTCGCGCGGGTTGTCGACGACGTACCGCGCGATGCCATAGTCCTTCGCCTTGGCGGCAGTCAGGTCCAGCAGTTGTCCCGCGGCTTTGATCTGGCCTTCGTTCTCCCACCGCCGCTCGCCCTGCTGGTCCAGGTCGAGGTCTTCTTTCGTGACGAACCGTCGTTCGATCGTCCCCTTTTTGCTGCGGACGCGGTAGATTTCGAGGTTCGGATCGAACAGCCCCTGGATCAAAACCGGCGAATAGCCCTGCTCTTGGGCGAGTTGGCGCAGCGAATCGCGAACCGCGTCGGAACTGACCGGTGGCGCCGCGGGCGGCGGCGGCGGACGACGGCCCGGCCGGACTTGAGGCGCGGCGGGCGGATTCACCATCGCGCCGAAGTTGCCGAACTTCGCGTCCTGACCCATGACGATTTCGGACGCACCCAGTGCCAAAAACGCCGCCGTGTCCGGCGCCTCGAACGGGACAAACGCGATCACCATGACCGGCCGTCCGTCCGGGCCTCGGAGGCTCTTGAAGTAATCGGCCAGGTCCCGGGCGACCGCGTAATCGCCGCCGGCGACTTCGAGTTGCAGGACGATCATGTTCGCCCCGCGGCGGACGGCCCGATCGATTCGGCGACGGAGCGTTTCGTCGAGCGCCTTGGTCACCGGTCCGCGGACGTCGATCTTCCAAACTTCCGGCGACCGACCCTCGAGCGGGTCCTCGCGGAGACTGCCGGGCGGCAACTGGTACGCCTCGGCAACCTCCTGACGCGTCCCCTTGATGAGTTTGCAGAGTCCGAACCGCAGGGCTTCGTCGGCCGTGTACAGCCCGACGGCCCCGGCCGGTTTGACGGGCTGGGGGTCGATCGCGACTACGCCGTCGGCCTTGGCCTGTCCGCGCGTCTTCTGATCGACGAACCACTTCGCGTCGTTTCGCCGGCCTTCATAGACGACGACGCTGGGGTCGAGCATCTTGAGCACGAGCGGTTCGCGACCTCGGCCGGCCAACCTGCCGTACACATGTACCTGGTCTTCGTCCGGCGGGCCGGCCTGGTCGGGCCGGACGTCGCCGATGACGGCGTCCTGGGACATGACCAGTTCTTTGCACGCCAGGACTGGCAAGACAGTGTGCCGCGTCACCTTGTTGTGCACGAAGGCGACGGTGGTAATCTGGTGAAGTTTCTCAAGGGTCCTGGCGAGGTCGTAGCAGGGGCCGTAGTCGCGGGTCGCCGCTTCTTTCCCGTCGGGGTTAAAATCGAAGACGATTTTCGCAACCCGCCGTTCCCGCACCGCTCGATCGACCTTTTCACGAATGCGATTGGTCTCATCGCTTGTAATCGGGTTCTGCACCGTCAGGAAAATCCCGGGCTCGCTGTCGGTATCCTGTGCGCGGCTGGCGTTGCGCAGGGGTACGCCCGGGATCGAGAGGACGGCGAGCAGAACGAGGCCGGCAGGCCGGATCCGTGCGATCATGGCTCCCTCGCCGACGATCCTTTGGGCGGCCGACCCGTCGCGACGAGCGGTCGGTCTGTAGCGATTATAACGGCCCATGGAAGGGGCTGTCAAAAACGCCGGAATTGCCGTCCAAGAGTCAATTCGTCCGCCGGGTTAGTCCATTCTTCAAATGGACCTTAGTCCAAAAGGGCTCGACCCGGTCAACAAATTCCATCCGACGATCCACTTCGGCGCGTAGGATTGCTGCGTCTGTAATGGGCCGCTGTGGCAGGTGGAAACCAGCTCCATGTCCACCTAACCCTTGCGCACTGTTCTGCGCAGTCTCCTATCCTTCGCCTGCGGTCAAGCCGCTACACGCGTTGCGCGTCGCATTTCTGAGGGAATCTCCGTGACATCGGTGGTACGCGTCCCTTGCTTGGAATGCGAGTTGCGGGTAGTTTTAGTGGTGTTGTGAAAGTGGGCAGTTTTCTAATATAGGCAAAACACGTTGTCTTTACTGTGTCCGACCACGGTCGATCGCTCTAAAAGTAACCGCAAGGGCTAATTCGGGTTCCTGCCATTCCGGCCCTTGCTCGCCCCACAGCCCACAGAGGTCACTCCATGCGGCGAGTTGTCATCACCGGTCTCGGGGTCGTTGCCCCGAACGGGGTTGGCAAGGACGCCTTTTGGTCTGCCTGCCAAGACGGGACCAGCGGCGTCGGACCGATTCGCAGCTTCGACGCCAGCACGTACCCCGTGCAGATCGCGGGGGAGATTGCCGATTTTGACGTCGCCCCCTTTCTGCGAGACGGGCAATAGAAGTCTCTAAAGGTGATGAGCCGAGCGACGCGGTTCGCCGTCGGGGCCGCCGGGTTGGCTATGAGCGACGCCGGCTTTACGAGCGACTGGAAGGACCCGACGCGCGTCGGCGTCGTGATGGGGACGGGCGTCGTGCCGATGGACCTACCGGAAATCGCGCCGGCCCTCGCGGGGGCGTGCGGCGAGGACGGCCAACTGCAGGTCGGCCGGCTGAGCGAACGCGGGACCCAGACCGTTCAGCCGTTCTGGATCTTGAAATACCTGCCCAACATGGTCGCTGCGCACATCTCCTTGGCGCACAACGCGCAGGGACCGAACAGTACGATCACGACCGCGTGCGTCGCCGGTACGCAAGCGATCGGCGAGGCGTTCCGGCTGGTCAATCGCGGCGACGCCGACATCATGCTCGCCGGCGGCGCCGACAGCCGCATCGACCCGCTCATGCTGTTGGCGTATTCGGCTCTCGGGGCGCTGAGCCGATCCGAACGCCCGCCGAGCGAGGTGTCGCGGCCGTTCGATCGTCGCCGCGACGGGTTCGTTCTCGGCGAGGGGGCGGGCGTGTTGGTGCTGGAGGACCTGGAACACGCGCGGGCCCGCGGGGCGAAGATCTATGCGGAAGTCAGCGGCTTCGGCAGCAGCTTCGACTCTTTCTCGATCACAAAACCCGACCCGCAGGCCAAAGGCGCCGCCCGGGCCATCGAAGCAGCGCTGACCGAAGCACGCGTGGACCGGCGCGACGTCGATTACATCAACGCCCACGGGACCAGCACTCGGCTGAACGACCAGATGGAGACGGTCGCCGTCAAGCGCGTCTTCGGCGAGCATGCCCGGCGGCTGCCGCTCTCGTCGATCAAGTCGATGATCGGCCACCTGATCGGCGCGGCCGGGGCGGTCGAAGCCGTGGCGATGGCACTGACGCTGTCCGATGGCGTCGTGCCGCCTACGATCAACCTGACGGAGCCCGACCCGGCTTGCGATCTGGATTATGTGCCACAGACGGCCCGCGAATACCGCGTACGGACGGCCGTGTCCACAAGCTTCGGCTTCGGCGGGCAGAACGGCGCGCTGGTTATGCAGCAGTTCAATTGACCTTTTTGGCACTCCTTGGCGAGCGTCGAGGCGTAAGCCCGACGTGAAAGCGCTCAGACGTTTGGGAGTTTCCACGTCGGGCTGACGCCCCGACGCTCGCCAAGTGCCGACCGATCCGGCTTGACCCATTCCGGTCAAACTTTACAATCCGCAGGCCTCCGATCGCCGTCGTATCGGCCCGAGGATGAGGGCCGGGCGGCCGTCGGCGTTTTGCTCCCTGGTCTGACGCAAGGAATCGCACAGCCACATGGGAGAACGCCCCTCTACCGCTGCGCTGCCCGCTCTGGGCGTCGTCGCTGATCTCCGCCAACGCCTCTGGGTAGGCGGGGAAAGGCGGGCAACCGTGGCGATGCTCGTCGCCGCCGCGTCCGCCTACGCCTTTTGGCCCACGTTGGCCGGGCTCTATAGCAAGTGGGTCAACGACCCGCAATACTCACACGGCCTGCTGGTCGCGCCCTTTGCGATCGGACTGCTCTGGGCGAAACGCGAGCGTTTCCCCGTGGACGTCCGCCCCGCCCCCCTGCCGGGCCTGATCCTGCTCGCCATCGCCGTCGCGGGCCACGTCCTCGGCGGCGTCATCTACTTCAAATGGCTGGAGGCGTTCACGCTCCTGCCGTTCGTCGCCGGTCTCATGCTCACCTTCGGCGGCTTCCGCGTCCTGTTGTGGGCGTTACCGGCGATCGCGTTTCTCGTCTTCATGATCCCGATGCCGTACACGCTGGAAATTCAACTCGGCGCGCCGCTGCAAACCGTCGCGACCATCGCCAGCACCTATGTCCTCCAGACGCTCGGCCAGCCGGCGCTGGCCGAAGGTAACACGATCCTGATCAAGGACTTCAAGCTCGGCATCGTCGAGGCGTGCAGCGGATTGCGGATGCTGGTGACGTTCATCACCTTTTCGACCGCGGTGTGCATGGTCGTTCGTAAGCCGATGACCGATAAGCTGCTGATTCTTCTGAGCGCGATCCCAATCGCGCTGTTGGTCAACATCACGCGCATCGTCCTGACGGGGCTGATGTACCTGTACGTGAACGGGCAAACGGCGCACGTGTTCTTCCACGACCTGGCCGGCTGGTTCATGATGCCGATGGCGCTCGCCATGTTGTGGGTGGAGCTGTGGGTGCTGCGGCACCTGTTCACCGAAATGCCGCCGCGAGTGGCGATCCGCTGACCGAAAGTCTCCGACCCGGCAGGACGCCGAATATGATCCCGGTCAGAATCGAAGCCCGGCCCGACGACGACGGGTTCCGCAACAAGCCGGACCCGGCGATCATTCCGCTGCCGGGGGTCGCTCGCCGGCCAGAGCGTGAGCCGGCCGCGCCGAAGCGCCCGCCCGCAGAGGAAATCGGGCCGCGCGACATCGTCAACGCCTTGCGGTATCACAGCGTCGCGTTCGTGATCCTCGGCTCGCTGCTCGGGGGCGCCCTCGGGACGGCGGCGTGGCTCCTCGTCCCTGCCAAATACACGACCTACGCGATGGTAAACGTCCTGCCGCGGGAGCCCGTCATCCTCGATACGAAGGCGGGCGCCGACCGAACGGGCGACTTCGAATACGTCCTCAAGACGCAGGCCGCGATCATAAATAGCACGCCGATCATCACGGGGGCGCTCAGCAAACCCGGCATCGCGCAACTCGCGATGGTCCGCGATCAAGCCAACCCCGTCGAGTATTTCGCGGAGGAACTAAAGCCCGAGATCACGCCCGGCAGCCAGATCATCAAGGTGACGCTCTCAGGCAAAGACGCGGTCGAGATCCAGCAATTCGTCAACGCCGTCGTCGAGTTCTACCGCGACAAGGTGAAGGAAGACAACAAGTACAAGATGACGAATTACAACCGGCTCCTCGGCAGCAAGCGCGAACTGGAGAAGCTGCGCGACGACGCTAAGAAGTATATCGAGTCGCAGCCGGGGGCCATGCCACTGCAGCAGATGACGGCGCTGCAGAACGAGCGGCTGAGCAACTACCTCACGGCGCGGCGTGCTCTGCGAGAAAACCAGGGGCAGTTGGCGATGTACCGCGAGGTGCTGCGGTCGGCCGAGAGCGAACTCGCCAAGGTCGAAGCCGCCCCGGCGCAGGTCCCCGACTTGGCGGCCAAGATGGAAAACGACCGCACCATCGCGGCCAAGAAGCGGGCGATCGATGGGCTTAAGTCGTCCATCGAGGACTATCGACGTCGCAGGCTCAATCCGAACGACACGACGCTCGCCGAGATGATGCAGAAACTCGAGCAAACCAAGGTCGAGTACGACGCGCTCCGGACGCAATTCCAGGTGAGGGAGGAGCAGGCGGTCCGTGAAGCGCTCAAGGCCGAGCAGGCCAAGAACGTCGCCACCGTCAAAGCCCAGGTGGACGGGCTTCAGATCGTCGAGCGGATTAACACCCTGCGGCTGCAGGACCCGGAATTCAAGGACATCGACCTCGAAACCGGCGCCAAGGTTCTCAGCGCCGAATCAGAAAAGGCGATGGAGGCCTACCGGCGGTATGGCGAACAGATCACGCAGTTCGAAACGTCACTCATGGCGCAGAAGGTGAACCTCGACGCCCAGGAGCGGATTTCGATCTACGAGTGGGCCCCGGTTCCCACCAAGCGCGACATCAAGAAGCAAGTCGCCATCACGGGGGTGGCCGGGCTGTTCGGTTTTGGGCTGGTCGGCGGCTGCGTGTCGCTGGCGGAGATTCGCCGCAAGCGCGTTTATTCGCCGAAGGATGCGATCTTCCAGCCGTCGCGGCTGGCGCTCCTGGGAGTCATCCCCGAGCACGGGGCTCCGCGTCGCGGCGCGGATATTACGCGGCCCGCGGCGGACGTCACCGGCCGGGCGTTCGTTGAAGCGGTGGACAAGCTGCGGACCGCCATCGGCCGGGTCATGGCCCGGCGGAAGATGCAGGTGCTGCTCGTCACGAGCGCCGCGCCGGACGAGGGGAAGTCGATCCTCGCCTGGAACCTCGCCCTGAGCAGCGCCCGCGCCGACCGGCGGACGCTCTTCATCGACGCCAACTTGAAGAACCCCGGTCTGCACAACCACTTCGACATCGCCTCACATCCAGGTCTGAGCGAGATGCTCCGCGGCGACAAGCCGGTCGAGCAGGTCGTGCAGCGGACGGCCCTCGACAACCTCTGGTGCATCGCCGCCGGCGTCTGCGACGATACGGCCCGGCAGGCGCTGGACAAGGACGGGCTGCGACGGCTGATCGAGCGGTCCCGGCAGGACTTCGACTGCGTCGTGATCGACAGTTGTTCGATCCAAGAAGCGGTCGACCCGTTGTACATCGCCCAGCGGGCCGATGGGACGGTGTTGTCGTTGCGGACGTTCCGCAGTCGCGTCGGGGCGGTCGAGAAGGCGGTGGATCGGCTGGCGCTGGCCGGCGGGCAGTTGCTCGGGGCCGTCTTAACCGACGCGACCGGGGCGGCATACGAGATGTAAGGCCCGTTCCGCCGCGACCCGAGTCTTCGAGGGG
>DATJGQ010000879.1:0-3266 GCA_035494815.1 Gemmataceae bacterium | reverse complement strand
ATTCGTACTCGATGACGCCGTCTTCCACGAGCGGCCGCTGGTAATAGACGGCCGATTCCGGGAAGCTGCGGGGCGGTTCCGGCTTACCGTCTTCAGGTGTCGGCGGCTTGCGGCCGTAGGCGTACATCTCCTCGCCGCGCTTGTTCCAACCGCTGCCGGGGAAGCTACCACTAAAGTTCCGCCCTTCCGCCCCCGCGATTTGACCGAGGTACGGCCGCCACATGGCCAGTTCCTCGCCAGCGAGCAGATCGATCGTCTCCGGCACGGTCGGCCGACCGGCGATCGTCAGACCGCGGACTTCGGCCGTATTCTGGTTAGGGACGTGGAGCATGAGCCACGGCGACGGCTCCGGAGGGAGTTTTTCGGCGACGAGTTCGCGGCCGTCGACGAACGCCCGCAGCCAGCCGTCCTTGACGGCGAGTTTGAACTCGTAGGCCGTTCCGGGCGGCGTCGGCACTGGCGGCATGATTGTTACTTCACGGCCGTTATTGCGCACGGTGGTATGGAGCTTGTAAGTCTTGCGATCCGCGGCGAGGTCGAACTGGTAATCGCCGTAGCGGACGTGGGCCTCCTTGCCGTTCTCTGCGAGGAGTTCGCAACTGACTTCGAAGTCGCCGCGGAGCGGTGTCCGGAGGATGAGATAATCGTCGTTGTGACCGCCGGTGTGTTTGACGACTCCATTCTGATAGTCCCAGTGAGCCGCGGCCGAGCCGACGCCGCGGCTGCCGGCATCGATAGCGGCAGCGGACGCCCAATGCAACAAGTTCGCGTCGGAACCGAGCGGGCGACGGATCGCCTCCGGCTGGCCGAGCACCTCCGCGCGGGCCCGAGCCCCCCGAAACGTGCGGACCCACCAGTCGCGGTCGTCGAACGCCGCCGGCGTGTCGCGCGTCTGGTCCAGGTTTTTGATCAGCAGATCGGCCAAGTCCGCGGCCGGGCGGACGAGCGCGGGTCGGTCGAGGCTGCCGAGCACGGCAATCAAGTCCGGCCAGCGCTCGGGGCCGTGCGCGTCCGGCTTCATCTTTTCGGCCAACGGACGGAGTTGTTTGATCGCGTCGGCCGCGTCGGCGTCGCGGCCCTGGGCGGCACGAACGACCGCGAGCGTCGCGAGTCGGCAACGTCGGAACAGGTCGTCCTCGGTCGTCGAATTCGCTTTCGTCACCCGCTCGGCGAGTTCATCGAGGGCCCCCGCTTCTTTGGCCGCGGCGACCATTTCGAGGCACGGGGCGTCGAATCGGCCTCCGAGGATGACGCGGCGGTCCGACGGCGTTTTGACGACCGCCGTCTCGCCGAGCACGTCGAGCGGCTTCGTCACTCCGGCCAGTTGAAAACTCGGCCGTGACTCGTTCGGTAGGACCCAGCCCGCCAGGGCCTGGTATCGCTCCTTCGCCGGCAGCGACTTTGCCCGGGCGACGACGTCGCCGGCTTCGCTGAAGTAATAGCGCTCGCCGAGCTGCCAACGCCGCGCCTTCGCCTCCGCGGGACTGGCGGGCGTCGTCGCGAAGGCCGTCCCGTCCGGCAACGAGAACGTCTTCGGCCACGAACCGGCGAGCACGACGTTGCGGACGCGGACGGCCGTGCGGTCGCGGTAGTGGAAGAAACCGAACAGCCTTTCGATGTCGGGAGCGAGCTTCGCGTCGTAAACGGTTACCCCGTTCAGGTCGATCTTCACCCCGTCGGCAGAGTTCACGAGCGTCACGCTGTTCCACTCCCCCGATTTGAGCGGCGGCTTTTCACCGGTCTGAACCTGGATCGCGTTGTCGACCGTAAGACCGGTCCAGTCCTCCGCGGACGTTTCGGTCAGCCAGTGGAGGCGGACGCCGTCGGGGTCCAGGAGAAACGCCAGCCGGCCGAGGCTCGGATAGACGTGCGTCTTTCCCGGCTCGTAGAAGAATTCGTAGCGCACGGTCTCGGCGGGCCGCAGCGGGCGGAAATACGCGAGCTTGCTGGGCACCGGTCGTTCGCCCGGCTGCGCGAGTTTGCGTCCGAGGAGTTCGCCATCTTTGGCCTGCCAGTCGTAAATGCGATCCTTGCGAGTCTCCGTCGGCGGCGGCTCGTAATAGTTACCGTCGTAGTACTGCGGCGGCGTCGGCTCTTTCGCCCGCAGCCGCTGCGGCATCGAACCGCCGTAGAGGTGCGTCATCCACCCGCCGAGCGAGTCGCCCTCGGTCAGCTTGACCTCGGCCGGCACTTGCGGCTGGCCGGTCACCTTCAAGTCACGGTACACGGGCCGGCCGCCGAGTTCGCTTGCCAACATCAGCCACGGGCTTGTCGTTTGGGGGTCCGTGTCTTCATAAAACGGCTCGCCATTAATGAGGCATCGCACCATTTTGGGCGCCACTTGCACCGTCAGGCGGTTGAACTGGCCCGGGCGCAGGCCGACCGCTGTTCGGTAAATTGTCTCACTCCGGCCCACCGGCCAAATCGTATGCGCCTCGTAACTGACACCGGCGTACCCGACGCCGCTGCCGATGGCCCGGCCGACCGCCTCGCGCGGCGGGCCAAGGGCGTCGACCGAAAACTCGAACGTGCCGTTCAACGGCGTATCGACGACCAAATACGACGGCTGATCGTTCCACGCCTGGGTGAGGTAGCCGTCCTGCGCGAACCAGACGCTGCGAGCGGAGGCGTTGAACCAGCGCGGCGGGACGCCGTTGGTCAGCGCGTCCGGCGCGCCGGCCCGCGTGGCGCCGAGGCGATCCCACGCCGCGCGAATTCGGGAGATGTAGTCGCTGTTCGGAGCAGCGCGGTTTGGTGACGACACCACCGGGACGTGCGCTTGCGCGAGCATCGGGCCTAGCAGACGCTCGCCGTGGGCGACGAGTGCGGGATCGGCCAGGCACAATGTGGCGAACTGTAATTCACTCGCGTACACGGGCGGCGACTGCCGGGATTCGTCGTAATAGTAGCGCGACGTGTTCGGTTCGGGCTTCGTCGTCAGCCGCTTGTAAGTGGAATCAGAAAACGTCTTTGCAGCAACCTCACGAGCCTCAGCCTTCGCCGCGCGGTCGCCGGCGATCACATACACCATCGCCCGAAATAGTTCGGCGTTCTCGACCTTGTCGGCGGCGAGCTTCTCCGCTTCGGCCATCAGCTCGTCGATTTTGCCGGGTTCCTTCGCCGCGTCGGCGAGGAGAGTCATCGTGCTGACGATCTGGTTGAGCGGTATCGGCGGCAGTTTCACGAATGCAGCGGGCGGCGCGTGCTTCGGCGTGACGCCGACGAGATAACGGACCGACTTGCGGCTCGCGGTGGGCAGCGTCCAG
>DATJGQ010000878.1:0-2711 GCA_035494815.1 Gemmataceae bacterium | reverse complement strand
GCGCTCTCCCGCGACGAGTTGCTCAACGAGGTCTGGGGCTACAACGCGATGCCGTCGACCCGGACGGTTGACGTCCATGTGGCGTGGCTGCGGCAGAAAATCGAGGAAAATCCCCGCCATCCGCAGCACATACTGACCGTCCACGGACTGGGATATAAGTTCGTGGCCTAGGGCTGCAAGGGGACAGGAATCCGGAAAAGTGGGCGGTTTGCGGGGGACCATCGGGGAAACCGCATCGCTTTTGCCTGATTTTACAGGGCACAGCCCTTGCTCCTGAGGCGGGTGAGAGGTTAGAGCCATGATGAGCAAGGCGTTGCTCGCGGTTTTGTGCGTCGCGCTGGGCGCCGGCGGAACGTATATGGTGGTCCGCCATTCCGGTCCCTCTGCTCCGAAACCCGTGGCAGCCGCCACAGAGCCCACTCCTACCGCAACGGTCGAGCAATCGGAAGGCGTCGTTGCCGATGCGCCCGCCCCAGTCGCGGCTCCTGTTCCCGCGCCGGCGGCCCCGGCGCGTCGGGTCGAGGCGCCAACCACACCGGCCCGCCCTGCGGCGCCCTCGTCACGTCCCGCATCTCCGGCCCCGAAACGGGTCGAAGCCCCGACAGCCCCGGCGTCCGAGCCCGCACGCGCGCCGCGTGAGGAAGCACCCGTGGCGATCGCGCCGGCCGCGATTACTGACAATCAGGCCTCGCGTTCGGTCGATCCTCCTGGACCCGTGCTCGAGGAGCTCGTGGTCGCCGCGCAGTCGGTGATCGGTCTGCAGATGGAAACGAACGTGACGAGCGAGCGCGCGCGGGTCGAAGACGCGGTCGTGGCGCGCGTCACGCGCGACGTGAAGGTGGGCGACCGCGTCGCCATTCCCGCCGGCGCGAAAGCCAACGGCGAAGTCACGGTCGTTGAACGCGGCGGCCGCCTCCGCGACCGGTCCCGGCTCGGGGTGCGGTTCACGTCGATCGTGCTGGCCGACGGGACGCGACTGCCGATCGAGACCGAGACGATCTATCGCGACGGTGATTCACCCGGGCGGGAGAGCTCGGCGAAAATCGGTGGCGGCGCCATCGGCGGCGCCCTCATCGGCGGCATCCTCGGCGGGGCCAAGGGCGCCGCGATCGGCGGCAGCATGGGCGCTGGCGCGGGCACCGCGGCCGTGATGGCGGGCGGCCGCAACAACGCGACTCTGCCGTCGGGATCGCCAGTGACGGTCAGGCTCGAAGAGCCGGTCACGGTGACGGTGGAACGCTAGACGATCACGATTCACCAATCGCGATGCAAAGATTCCTGCGTACAGTAAGATCCGCGTGTTTGGGAGGATCTTCATGTCCGCACGACTTCTCGTAATCCCCGCGCTCGTCCTCGCCATCGCCGCCACGGCCTCGGCTCAGGTGAAGAAGCAGGAGATACCCGGTATCCGCAACTACTCCCGTGTCGACGCGACCGTCGGCTGCGGCGGGCAGACCGACCCGAGCGCCATGGCCGCCCTGAAGAAAGAGGGCTTCGTCTCGGTCATCAACCTGCGCCTGCCGACGGAAGAGGGCGCCAACGTCGACGCCGGGCGCGCCGCGGCCCAGGCCGCAGGCCTGAAGTACATCCATCTGCCGTTCAACGCCGCGTCGCCCGACCCGAAAGTCGTGAGCGACTTCCTCGGCGCCGTGGCCGACAAGAGCAATCAACCGGTGTATATCCACTGCGGTTCGGCCAATCGGGTCGGCGCGATGTGGATGATCAAGCGCGCGCTGCAGGACGGATGGACCGTCGAACGCGCGCAGGCCGAGGGCGAGGCCATCGGGCTTTCGAACCCGCAGTTGAAGGAGTTTGCCGCCAATTACATCAAGGAGCACCCGCGCAAGTAGCACCGGGACGAAGCGGTCGCGCGGCTGTTTTTTCGCAACGCGAAGCGATTTCGCGGCTTTCCGCTCCGTGATCTATACTTGTCCGTTTCGTGCGCGCGGCGATTTCACCGACTTGATGGGCCGCGCAATCCTGCCGTAGCCGCCGCACAGGCGGCGGAGGTGGGCGCTCTATCTAAGTCGCGAACCCCGGGCCCGCGACGACGATGTCGGCGGGCCTTTTTGTTTTGAGGAGCAACATGTCGCGTTTTACGTTCACATCTGAATCAGTGTCCGAAGGTCACCCCGACAAAGTCTGCGATTACATCTCCGACTCGGTCCTCGACGCCTGTCTGGAACAGGACCCGAAGAGCCGGGTTGCGTGCGAGACACTGGTGAAGAGCGACCATGTCGTCCTCGCTGGTGAAATCACGACCAACGCCAAGCTCGATTTCGACAAGATCGTGCGCCAGGCGGTGAAGGAAATCGGCTACACGGATACGTCCGAGCCCTTCTGCGATACCACGCTGAAGCTCATTTCGCTGATCACCAAGCAGTCCAACGAGATCTCGCAGGGCGTCACCGAGGCGACCAGCCAGAGCGGCGATCAGGGCGCCGGCGATCAGGGCATCATGTTCGGCTACGCGACCGACGAATCGGCGGAGATGATGCCGCTGCCGATCCTCCTCGCGCACAAGCTGATGAAGGCGATGGCCGACGACCGGCACGCCGGAAAAGTCTCCTGGCTCCGTCCCGACAGCAAGTCGCAGGTCTCCCTGAACTACGACGGCAACACCCCGCTCGACGTGACCGCCGTCGTCGTCTCGACGCAGCACTCGCCGGCCGCCGACCAGAAGAAGATCACCGAGTACGTCCGCGAAGAGC
>DATJGQ010000877.1:0-2472 GCA_035494815.1 Gemmataceae bacterium | reverse complement strand
CGAGGCCCACCGATCGGCCTTGGTGGCCCTCGCTCGCTCCGCTCGCTCGGCCCACCCTACGGGATCGCGTCGACCTCGGCCGGGGTTAGTTCGTCGGATTTCGACTGCCCGACCAGGAACAGAATCAGCCCCAACACGCCGAACGCGGCCACCGCGAGCAGCTTAGCCTCGCGATGCTCCTCCCACCCCTTGGCGAAAAACTCGCCGATGTTGATTTGGTCCGCCAGTGTTTCCGGCAGCCCGAGGAACTGCACCGACGCCGCGATGAGTAGGAACGCGTACAGGAGTCCGCAGAGCGTCCCGCCGGCGATGTAGCCGCTCGCCAACAGCACGCCCGGACTCGTCTCCGTCTCCGCTTCCGAGGCCGACACGCCACGGACGCGGTCCGTCGCCCAGCGCAACAGGCCGCCGACAAAGATCGGCGTCGCCGTGCCAAGACCGAGATACATGCCGACCGCGACCGGCAAGGCGCCGATGCCCATCAACTCCAGCGTCACGGCGACGAGCGCCCCCGCGACGACCAGGCTCCACTCGAGCCGGCCGCCCAGAATGCCCTCGATGATGATGGCGAACAGCTGCGGTTGCGGCGCTTTGAACGCGTTCGGCGCCTTGCGGCCGTTATCCATCTCCTCGGCTTCCCGCTTGATCGGCACGTCGATCTTGTAGACGAGCCGGCCATCGTCCTCCGCGAGATACCAGCCGCGCGGCACGCCCGTGTACTTGTTCTCTTCCGCGTACACCGCCCGATATTCCCGCTTGTCTTCGTCCGAGTACGGCTGGCCGACGCTCTGCCGCGGGGCGTCGTCCGGGACGGCGATCTTGGTGTCGGCGAACCCTTTCTTCGTATAGTGCGTCCCGCCGAAGTTGAGTGCCATCATCGTGCCGCCGATGACGACCGCGGACGTCAGCGTGCCGATCAGGATGCCGTACTGCTGCCATTTCGGCGTCGCGCCGACGAGGTAGCCGGTCTTCAGGTCCTGCGACGTCGTGCCGCCGTTACTCGACGCAATGCAGACGACTCCCGCGATCGACAGGGCCGTCAGCCACGCCGAGGTGTCCGTATGGCCGATCGCCACGAAGATCAGGCACGTGAGCAGCAATGTCGCGATGGTCATCCCGGAGATCGGGTTCGATGACGAGCCGACCTCGCCGGTCAGCCGCGACGAGACGGTGACGAACAGGAAGCCGAACACGAGGATCATGAGCGAGCCGAGGATGCCGCGGGGCGTCAGCCCGAGCCCGAGTTGCGGCACCGCCGCCAGCACGATGACCAGGGCGATGCTCCCGAAGATGACCACCGTCATCGGGAGATCGCGTTCCGTGCGGACGCCGCCGGTCCCGCCGCCGGTGGACCGCAGGTCGCGCAACCCCGAAACGATCGAACCGATGATCAGGGGCAATGCCCGGCCCATGCTGATGATGCCGCCGGCCGCCACCGCCCCGGCGCCGATATACCGGAGGTAGTTCTTGTAGAGATCGCCCGGCCCCATATTGGCGATCAGGCCGCCACCCTTGTCGGTCGCCCGGGCGGGCGGGACCGGGGTCGTCAGGTTTTCGCCGAAGGTTGCGATGAGCGGCCCGATCACGAAGAACGAGAGCACGGCCCCGGCCATCATCAGGCAGGCGATCCGCGGCCCGATCAGGTACCCGACGCCCATGAGTTCGGGTGACAACTCGCCCGTCGCGGCCGCTCCTTTGAGGCCGATCTTTCGGCCCGTGGCTTCGTCGATCGTGTAGAGATTCTGCGCCGGCTCCTTGGGCCAAAGCTGAAACGTTTCGGCGAGCAGCTTGTGGATGAAGGCAATCGCGAACCCGACGAACACCATCTTCGCCGACGACCCTCCCCGCTCGCCGGCGACCAGCACCTCCGCGCATGCCGTCCCTTCCGGGTATTTCAAAATGCCATGCTGCTTGACGATAAACGCCCGCCGCAGCGGGATCATCATGAGGATGCCCAACAGGCCGCCGAGCACCGACACGGTCATGACGCGGGTCCAGCTCATCTCGAAGCCGAGCAGGAGCAGCGCGGGCATGGTCACGCCGACGCCGAACGCGATCGACTCACCGGCCGAGCCGGTGGTCTGGACGATGTTGTTCTCGAGGATCGTCGCCCGGCGGATGCCGAAGCCCTTTGAGAGCGCCCGGAACAGCGTGATCGACAGCACCGCGATCGGTACCGACGCCGAGACGGTCATGCCGACCTTGAGCAGCAGGTACAGCGACGACGCCCCGAAGATGATGCCGAGCACCGCCCCGACGAGCACCGCGGGGAGCGTGAACTCCGGCGGGCTTTCGCCGGCGGGGATGTACGGCTGATGGGGAGGGGCGCTGGATTCGGGCAGCGTCGAGGCCATGCGCGGCGTCCACGAGGGGTGGTCGACAGTTCATCGATGCGGATAGGTTCGCGGGTCGGGGTGTGGATTGCAAGAGTTTGACAAGAATTGTGCGCCGCAATTTCATGTCCCGTTTAGC
>DATJGQ010000876.1:0-2218 GCA_035494815.1 Gemmataceae bacterium | reverse complement strand
TCCGGCGCTGACAATGGACACCACGTAGGTGGCCGGGCCCATCTGCGACGAGGTGGCGATCGTCCACTCGCCGAGGAATGGAGCGGCGTCGGCCGGCGTAACCTTCGACGGCGTTTGCCCGCTGCGGCTCGCGATTCCGGGCATGGAACTGCACAGCCCGAGCGCGGCGATTGTAAGCAGACGAACGGCGGCAGCAGTATGAAGTCGAGGCATCTGTTCGCTCCCTTCGGCCCGGGATTATAGGCCCGGCGGATGTCCTCGCGGAGTTGACCTCGTCAACGACGCGTTCTACGCTGCACTCGTCCAAGGGGTGATTGCATGGTCCGCTTCGTTCGTGCCCTTCTGACCGCCGCCGCGGCCGTCTTCGTCGCCGTGCTGATGATGAATTCAGCCGCTCCTCTGCAGGGCAGCGCGCAAACGAAGGGGCCCGGGCCGACGCCAGCCCAGGTGGCGCCGTTCGCCGGCGATTGGCTCGTCAACGTCGCGATGCAGGCCATCGAATCGACCTTCGTTCTCTCGGTGAAGACCGACGGGGGCAAGGTGACCGCGACCATCAGGTCCGAGACGCAACCGACAGTCACCGTGTCAGACCTCTCGATGGCGGGCAACAGCCTCGTCCTCAAGTACACGACGGAGTACGGGGGCAACAGCATTCCGACCGTGATGACGCTGACCCCTCAAGGACAGGGGTTGCGCGCGCAGATGTCGATGATGGAGGGGCAGTACGAAATGTTCGGCTCCGCGGCGAGGCAGGTTCCTGGCGCGCCACCGCGAACGGGCGGCTTCGGGGGTGCGGGCGGCCGAGGGCCCGTGACCAACGATACGACCGACTTCAGCCCGAAGCCCCCGTACAAGGCGCGCACGCCTGCCGAAGAAGCGCGTGGCTTCATGCTGCCTGCCGGTTACCGAATGGAGCTCGTCGCGTCCGATCCCGACGTGATCAGCCCGACGAACATCGAGTTCGACGGCAACGGCCGCATGTATGTCGCCGAGATGATCAGCTACATGATGGACGCCGAGGCGAGCCGCGAACACGATCCGATCAGCCGCATCAGCCGATGGGAGAGCACGAAGGGCGACGGTCATTACGACAAGCACACCGTGTTTGTGGATCACCTCGTCGCACCGCGCATGATCCTTCCGCTGCAAGACGGCGTGATCCTCACGAGCGAGACAGATTCCGACGACCTGGTGAAGTGGACCGACACGAACGGCGACGGCGTCGCCGACAAACGTGAAGTCGTGTTCACCGGCATCGGCCAGAGCGGCGACCGCAACATCGAGCATCAGAAGGCGGGCCTGCTCTGGAACATGGACAACTGGATCTACACGACGTACAACCCGTTCCGCATCCGCTGGACGCCGTCGGGATTCCTGCGCGAGCCGACCGGTCCAAACGGCGGCCAGTGGGGCCTCGCATCCGACGACGATGGGAAGCCGTGGTTCGTCGACGCGGGCGGCGAACGCGGTCCGATGAACTTTCAGTTTCCGATCCAATACGGCGCGTTTACGCCCTGTCCGTCGCAGGCGCGCCCACGCCCTGGCACCACCGCGGCGCCCGCTCCGCCGGCGAACCCGAACTGCCCGCCCGGAATGGAGAACGGTTTCGAGAAAGATTTCGCGGTCGTCTGGCCCGCTCCCAGCATCGGCGACATGCAGGGCGGCCTGTTTCGCACGCGCATGCCCGCGCAGAACCTGAATCACTTTACGGCGGCGACCGGGCCCGCAATCTTCCGTGGCGACAAACTGCCGGCAGACTTGGAGGGCAACCTGCTGTTCACCGAGCCCGTCGGCCGCCTGATTCGGCGCGCCGCGGTGGAGAACATCGAAGGCCTGACCCAGTTGCGGAATGTGTATCCGCAATCCGAATTCCTCACCAGCGAGGATCAGCTGTTCAGGCCTGTGAACATCAGCAACGCGCCGGACGGCACGCTGTACATCGCCGACATGTATCACGGGATCATCCAGGAGCTGGAGTGGTCGGGGCCCGGGTCGTACTTGCGCGCGAAGATCGAGCAGTACCAGTTGGACAAGGTGGCGGCGTACGGACGCATCTGGCGGCTGCGCTACGACGGCCGTCCCGCGGTGGCGGCAACCGCGACAAACATCGGGCAGCCCGCGATTCCGGGGATCACGCCGGACTTTACGGCGCCGCGGATGTACAGTGAGACTCCCGCGCAGCTCGTCTCGCATCTCACGAACCCGAACGGCTGGTGGC
>DATJGQ010000875.1:0-3114 GCA_035494815.1 Gemmataceae bacterium | reverse complement strand
ATTCACGAAAGCGTCCGCCTGGCCCTTCTTGAGGAGTTCGTAGCGTTCGATCATGCCGTAGTAACCGCCGTGCGCGCCGAGAAACACGTCGCAGGGTAGGCTCTTGAGAACGTTGAAGGTCTTGGCGAAGTCGGCCGCGATATCCGGGTAGTCCTTGTTGTTGACCAGTTGATACCCGGCGTTGACGTTCGGGCTGCCGATGACCACGACGTCCAGCTTCCTGCCGCCGTCCTCGACGCGCCAAGTCCAGGTCGTGCACCCGCGCGTGTGACCGGGCGTCAGCCGGGCGACTAGTGTGACGCCCCCAAGTTTGACCGCGTCGCGGTCCTCCAGGATCCGGTCGACCTTGCAGGGCTCCCAGCGGTTGGTCGTGTACAGGTACTGGCCCTTGCCGCCCGACGCGATGACCTGGTCGTCGCCGCGCATGACGTAGACCTTGGCGCCGGTCAGCTTCTGCAGCGCCGCGTGCCCCGCGACGTGGTCGGAGTGGGCGTGGCTCGCCAGCAGAATCTTGACGTCGGCGATCTTGAAGCCGAGCGATTCGACCGACTTCTGAATCAAGGGGACCGTGCGCTCAAAACCGCTGTTGATAAGGATGTGCCCCTCGGGCGTTGTGATGAGATAGGTGGCCAGGTCCTTGGACCCAATGTAGTACACGTTGCCGGCGACCTTGTGCGCCGGGAAAGGCTCGAACCAATCGGCCGGCCCCTGTCCGACGGCGGCCGCGGCGAACGCCAACGCGGTGAAAAACATGGGTGGCACCCCGGGGCTCAGAAAAGCGATCGCGTGCCGAATAGGCTAACAACTCAGGGGTCAATGACCAGTCGCGCTGTGTTGAAGTCCGGAGCCGAGTGCAAAGCCGTTGGCGGCCGGCCGTCCGGCGCCGACGACTCTCCCGGCGGAGCGCCGGCTCACCCCGGCAGTGTCCGCGATTCCAGCTTGGAGAACGGGTGCTGGTCCTTGCGGCCGTCGGCCACTCCCGTCACGCACTCCGCCTGCCGCTGGCCCAGGGGCCGGCAGGCGTCCGCCACCTCTGCGTTCGCGGCTCCCGGGCGGCGATGGCGTAGTAGTGCAAGGTGGTGTTTGTACCGGCGTAGTCGGTGGGGCCAAACACCAGGAACCCGAAGTTCATCAGCAGCATCAGGAGCGACTAGCAGATGATCTCGCCCCCGCCGTGCTACCCGCCGGTCGGCGAGAAGGCGCACTCCACCTTCCCGTCCACTTTCCCCAATGGGGTGAGCATGGCCCGACCGCCGTACGATGCGGCTCGCCGCTCATTGGCGCGTCAGCTTTATTACGTGCAAACAAGCCGATGTTGCTTGCGCGCTCCGGTCCGCCCCGCCGACGCTAACTGGCGCCGGGCGATCCGACCGGAACGGGCGATATCATTGACCGCCTTGGTGTGGCCCTGGAAACTGCGCACGGGGCCACCGGGGTTCATCGCTTGCTGCCCTCGCGAGCCCGAAGGGGTCAACACCGGGAGAAGGCCGGCGCAGAGCAGAAGCCAACGCTTGTCCCACATGGACGTCCTCCCCAAGCAGACGTGCCTCAGTATCCCACCTGGCGTAGGAATATCCTATCCGCGACGCTTGGCCCTGCGCACTTCGCAGAGTACGACCGTGACAGCGGCAACCGTGTCCCCGGCAAGAACGAGCGCCCGCCAGGCAGGGCGCCGGAATGACACACACTACTGCTGCCGCAAGGCAGGTCGGACGCGTCATGGGTGGGTACGATGTGCCGCGTCCGGAAAAAGGATTACGATGAGCGGCTGACGACACCCATCATGCCGAGGAGAAAACCTCCATGTTCGCGGCGATCTTATCGGCGGCTCTCTTGACGGCTCCCGGCTCAGACACCGCGCTGGAGCCTTGGGCCTCGAAGGCCCAGCCAGGCGACGTGGCCAGGAGCCACGTCAAGAACATCGTCACCGGAGAGCACAAGTACATCGTGATGCACGGGGGCACGATGGACGGCACAAACTGCCGGTCGCCGATGGGCTGCGGGATGAACCGGGAAGGAGCCATCGAGCAGACCTGGCAGTCGAACCGCGCCGTGCGGATGGAGAATGTGGGCCAGACCGACATCGTCGGGCCCTGGCTCTCCAACGGGCGGAGCAACTTCCGCGATATCAAGGAGATCGTGGCCTCGGCGGTCACGCCCGGGATGAGCGACGCGGAGAAAGCCAGGGCCCTCTGGTATCAACAGATCCGGCATCGGTACCACTCCTCGGCCGGCGGCGAGGATCTCGGTGACCCGGTGAAGGTGTTCAACATCTACGGCCTCAACCCGTGCGGGAAGGACGCCATGATGATGGGCGGCCTGTGGAAGCAGGTGGGACTGAAGGCGGCCCCGGTCCGGCTGGTGGGCCACGCCATTGCGCAGGTTCATTACGACGGCGACTGGCACGTGATGGACGGCGACCTGGACATGATCTACCTGCTGCGGGACAACGAGACGCTCGCCAACGACCGGCAGTTGGCCCGCGACCACGACCTGGTGAAGCGGACGCACACGATGGGCATCCTGGTGGACGACAACCGGACGCGCGACGAGCGTGCGGCAGCTATGTTCGTGAGCGAAGAGCCGATCAAGGGGAACCGGGCGTGCAAGGAGGACACGACCATGACGATGACCCTTCGCCCGGGCGAGGCGATCGTCTGGCGTTGGGGGCACTTGAAGCCGGCCAAATATGTTGCGCCGAACCAATTCCTCTATCCGGACAATATCTGCAACGGCCTGTGGGAATACCGGCCCGACTTCAGCGGCGACGTGTGGAGCAAGGGCGCGCTGAAGGCGGAGAACGTCACGACCGGGGAGCACAAATACGCCGTGGTGCATGGTGGCATGATGGACGGCACGAATTGCAGGTCGCCGATGGGCTGCGGCATGAACCGGGAAGGGGCCATCGAGCAGACCTGGCAGTCGAACCGCGCCGTGCGGATGGAGAATGTGGGCCAGACCGACATCGTCGAGCCCTGGCTCTCCAACGGGCGGAGCAACTTCCGCAACATCAAGGAGATCGTGGCCTCGGCGGTCACCCCTGGGATGAGTGACGGCGAGAAAGCGATGGCCCTCTGGCGCCAGCAGATTCAGCACCGGTACCACTCCTCCGCC
>DATJGQ010000874.1:0-2420 GCA_035494815.1 Gemmataceae bacterium | reverse complement strand
GACGGGCGCGAGCGACAGCACGCGCGTCGAACTACTGAAGTGGCAGCGCGGCTCGACCTGGGAGAACCCGACGGGGCAGGAGACATTCATCCTCAAGGCCGGGGGCGTCAGCGACGGGCAGGCGGTGACCGTGGCGCCGTGATTCGGCGTCCGAAGTGTCAAAGCGAGCGGCGGGGTTTATCCCCGCCGGGAGACTGTCTGCGGGGATAAACCCCGCCGCTCGCTTACTTATGATTGCCCGTTTCTCAGCACGGCCGCAACTTCCGCAGGGCCGCCCGCGCCTTCTGTTTCGCCAGTTTCGCCAACCGCTCGCGCCGCAATCGCAGGAGCTTTAACCGCTGTACGGCCTGACAGAACTTGACGGCCTCGGGTTCGCCATAGATCACGGCGGCGTGCTCCTTTCGCGATAAGGCAATAGGGGAGCGCCCGGCGCTCCGTCGCCCAGTCGCGGTCGGCACATACCGATTTGCCCTTTGTAGTGTCTATAGCATGTGTGCCGGTGCGTCGCAACTTTCTTCTCCGGCAAAAAAGACGGCGGCCGGGACGTCGCGAAACGCCCCGGCCGCCGCTTGTTTCATCCCACGCGCGATCGCGCCTAACTGCAACCCGACGTCGCGCCGCAGGTGTCGCACTTCGCGCACGCCCCGCTGCGGACGAGCGTCAACTGGCCGCACTCGGGGCACGGGTCGCCCTCGTAGCCTTTCAATCGCGCGAGGCGGATGTTCTCTTCCGGCGACAGCCGCGGGTTGGCGACCGCCGTTGGCGCATTCGCCGGCTTGGCCGCCGCGTGGCCATTGCCGTTCGTCTCGCCGTTGAGCGGCTTCAAATGCCCGCTCCGCGGCGTCGAGAACGGGTCGGTCTTCTCGGCTTTCTCCGCCTTCTCGACCGGGGCCGGAGCGGCGGGCGGCGCGGCCGGCGGTTCCACTTCGAAATCCGCCTCCGCCGCCTCGTCGTGCAGCGCGTCGCCCCGCAGATCGTCGGGGGCGACGTGGGCCAGGTCATGCCGGCCGAGGTACGTGATCGCCAACTCGCGGAAGATGTAGTCGATGATCGACGTCGTCATCTTGATGTGCGGGTTGCCCTGCACCACGCCGTTCGGCTCGAAGCGGGTGAACAGGAACGCGTCCACGAACTCGTCGAGCGGCACGCCGTGCTGCAGGCCGAGTGAGACCGCGATCGCGAAACAGTTGGTCATGCTGCGGAAGGCCGCCCCCTCCTTGTGCATGTCCACGAAGATCTCGCCGAGCGTGCCGTCCTCATACTCGCCAGTCCGCAAATACATCTTGTGGTTGCCGATGCGGGCCTTCTGCGTGTAGCCGGCCCGGCGGTCCGGCAGCCGGCGCCGCTTGGCGAGGTAGCGGTACACGACCCGCTCGGCGACCCGGACCGCCTCGACCTTCGGCTGCGGCGGCTCCTCGGCCTCCGGCTCCTCCGGCACGTCGGCGACGGTATTGAGCGGCTGGCTGAGCTTCGACCCGTCGCGGTAGAGGGCGTTGGCCTTGAGCATCAGCCGCCAACTCAGGTCGTAGGCCCGCTTAACGTCCTCGACGGTCGCCTCATAGGGCATGTTGATCGTCTTGGAGATCGCCCCGGAGACGAACGGCTGCGCGGCCGCCATCATACGGATGTGCGACTCGACCGACAGAAACCGCCGGCCGGTCTTCCCGCACTTGTTGGCGCAGTCGAAGACCGGGTAATGCTCCGGCCGGAGGTGCGGGGCGCCTTCGATCGTCATCGTGCCGCAAACGTACTGGCTCGCCTCGGCGACCTGTTGTCGCGTGAAGCCGAGGGCGGTCAACAGATCGAAGCCGGGCGCGTCGATCTGCTGCTGCGTAAAGCCGAGCTTATCGCGGAGGAATTCGTCGCCGAGCGTCCAGCGGTTGAAGACGAACGACAGTTCAAAAGCGCCGGGCAACTGCGCCTCGACGCGTTCGATCGCCTCGTCCGTGAACCCCTTCACCTTGAGAGCGGCGGGCGTGACGTGCGGGCAGCCCTGGAGCGTCCCGGCCCCGCGGCAGTAGCGGACGATCTCGTCGATCTGACGCGGCGTGTAGCCGAGTTTCGCCAGGGCCGGCGGGATCGATGCGTTGATGATCTTGAAGTACCCGCCGCCGGCAAGCTTTTTGAACTTCACGAGCGCGAAGTCCGGCTCGATGCCGGTCGTGTCGCAATCCATCACGAGCGCGATCGTGCCGGTCGGCGCGATGACCGTCACCTGGGCGTTGCGGTAGCCGCGCTTCTCGCCCAGCTCGACCATGCGATCGCTCTCGCGGCGGGCCGCGTCGAGCAGGTCGGCCGGGCAGTGGCGTGGCTCGATGCCGACCGGGGCGACCGTCAGCCCTTCGTACTCCTGAGAGGAAGCGCTGTGCGCGGCGCGGCGATGGTTGCGGATCACGCGCAACATCGCGTCACGGTTCGCT
>DATJGQ010000873.1:0-8940 GCA_035494815.1 Gemmataceae bacterium | reverse complement strand
GACCCGGGCCACCGGCGGGACCAGTACGCCGAGCCGACCTTCTACCGGCTGGTGAATTACGAGCAGGTGGTCCGGGACCGGGACGCGATCAACGCCTGGAAGCCGGACGTGATCGTCCTCGACGAGGCCCAGCGCATCAAGAACTGGGAGTCGAAGACGAGCAAGGAGGTGAAGAAGCTCAAGAGCCGCTACGCCATGGTGCTCACCGGCACCCCGCTGGAAAACAGGCTCGAAGAGCTATACAGCATCGTCCAGTTCGTCGACGAGCGGCGGTTCGGCCCGGCCTTCCAGTTCCTCTACGAGCACCGCGTCCTCGACGAGCACGGCAACCTGAAGGGCTACCGCAACCTGGACAAGATCCGCGAGAGGCTCGCCCCGATCTTCCTGCGCCGCACGCGGGCGGACGTCCTCGGCCAGTTACCGGACCGCACCGACAAGACCGTCTTCGTCGAATTGGCCCCCGAACAGCGGGTGCTCTACGACGAGCAACTGCGTGCACTCGTGCGGCTGATCACGAAGCCGTATCTGACTGACGTGGACCGCAAGCGGATTCTCAGTTGTCTGGCCAACCTGCGGATGGTCTGCGACAGCACGTATCTGCTCGACAAGCAGACGAACGTCTCGCCGAAACTGGACGAGTTCGCCGAACTCGTCGCCGAACTGTTGACCGATCCGGCACACAAGGCGGTCGTCTTCAGTCAGTGGGAAACGATGCTGCAAAAGGCGGCCGAGCGGCTCGACGGGCTCGGCGTGGGCCACACGCTCCTGCACGGCCGCATCCCCGGGAAAGACCGCAAGGCGCTGATCGACCGCTTCCATTCCGATCCGACGTGCCGCGTCTTTTTGAGCACGGACGCGGGCGGCACCGGGCTGAACCTTCAGACCGCGGACACGGTGATCAACCTGGAGGTGCCGTGGAACCCCGCGGTGCTGGAGCAGCGAATCGCGCGGGTGCACCGCATGGGCCAGAGCCGGCCGGTGCGGGTGGTGCACCTGCTGGCGCGCGACACGATCGAGGAGCGCGTGCTCAAGGCGATCGAGCGGAAGACGGCCCTCTTCGCGGGTCTTTTCGCCGGCGACGCGGACGAGGTGGACTTCGCGGCGGTGGGCACCCTGACGTTCCTGGAAACGGTCCGCGACTTGGTGGAAGAGCAGCCCTCGGCCGTGGCTCCAACTGCGGAGGACGCGCGGGCGAAGTTGGCGGCGGCGGGCGTTCAATTTCTGGAAGCGCTTGCCGCAGTCATCGCGTCGGAGAAGCACGCGATCCCGCCGGAACTGGCGAGCCGCGGCACGGCGGCGCTTCGGACGATTCTCCAGGCGTTGGATCAGAAGAATGCCAACGGCCAGGACGAAGTTCGGTCGTAGACACGGCGCAACGCGGCGATACCGTTGTAAGCCGCCGTTCAAACGCGTACATTCGGCCTTCGGGTTCACATCCGCAACCACTCAACCCGGACGAGGACACTGCCGTGTTCCGCAGGTATGCCCCTTGGCTGGCCCTGGCCGCCGTGGCCGGAGTGTTGTTCGTCACCCGGCCCACCGCCGCCGATAACCCGTCCGCCGACGCCAAAGACAAGAAATCGGACGCCAAGCCGGAAACCGTTAAGGTCGAGCGCGGGCCGTTCACCGCGGCGGTCATCCTCAAAGGCGTCGTACAGGCCGAGAAGGCGGTGGAACTCTCGGTCCGGCCGAAGGCGTGGTCCGGCCCGCTGCTCGTCAAGCGCGCGGTCGAGCACGGCTCGCCGGTGAAGGCCGGCGAGGAACTGGTCGAATTTGACACCGATAAGCTCGACCTGGCGATCCGAGACGCCCGGCAGGAGCGGGACCTGGCCGAGCTGGCCATCAAGCAAGCGGAGACCGAGCTGCCGATCCTGGAAAAGCAAGCCCCGCTCGACCTCACGACCGCCGAGCGGCAGAGCAAGCAGGCCGCCGAGGACCTGACACGGTTCCTGGAGATCGACCGGCCGCTGGCCGAGGAGTCGGCCGCGTTCACGGTGAAGTCCGCCAACTTCTACGTGCAGTTCGCCAAGGACGAACTGGACCAGCTCCGCAAGATGTACCGCGACAAAGACCTGACGGAGGAGACGGAGCGGATCATCCTCAAGCGGTACGAGCACTATCTCGAGCTGTACGAATTCTTCCTCAAGGAAGCGAAAGTCATGGCCGAGGAGACGCTCAAGGTTCACCTGCCCCGCCGCGAAAAGGAGGCGAAGGAGGCGGTCGAGAAGACGACGCTCGCCCTGGCCCGGGCCCGCGACGTGCAGCCGTTGACCGTCCGGCAGAAGCAACTGGCGCTGGCCAAGCTCCGGTACGACCAAACGAAGGCGAAGGACCGGCTGGCCGAGTTGGAGGCGGACCGGGCGGCCCTGATCGTGAAGGCACCGACTGACGGGTTGGCGTACTATGGCAGGCAGGTTCGCGGCCAGTGGATGGTGCCCGCCGGGCCACAGGGGCCGCCGCTGTCGGGCGTCGGGCCGGTCAACCCCGGCGACGTGTTCCTGACCGTCGTCACGCCGAACAAGCTGGTGGTCCGCGCGGACGCGGAGGAGAAAGACCTGCCGGGGCTCAAGGCGGGGCTAGCCGGCCGGCTCACGCCGACGGCCGATCCCGTTCGCCGCTGTGCGGCGAAGCTGGCGCGGGTGTCCGCCGCTCCGCTCGGCGGCAAGTTCGAATTGCGGGTCGAGCCGGATGGCGAGGCGGTGGACGGCCTTGTCCCGGGCATGACCTGCTCGGTGCGGTTCGTGACCGCTCGCAAGGAGCGCACTCTGACCGTGCCGGCCGCATCGGTCTTCACTGACGAAGCCGAAGACGTGAAATACGTCTACCGCCCGGTGAAAGGTGGGAAGCCGGAAAAGCGGACGGTCAAGGTCGGCCCGGCCTCCGGCGAGCGGGTCGAGATCGTCGACGGCCTGGCCGAGGGCGACGAGATCCTGGCGTCCAAGCCCAAGCCGGGGGAGTAGGAGGGCACGACTATGAGCACTCGTCTCGCACTATTGGCCGGTGCCGCCGCGCTCGGCATGTTTGTCCCGGCCGCTCGGTCTGACGACCGGCCGACCGAGCCGCCGCCGAACCTCAAGCCGAAGCCGCCCGAGCCGGTGCCGGGGGAGAAACTCGACGCCGCAATCCGCCGCGGGGTCGCGTTCCTGCTGGCCAACCAGAACAAGGACGGCTCATGGGGCACGCCCGCCATCAAGGGCGGGGTGCCGATCATCGCCGGCATCGGCTCGCACCACGGCTTCGGCGTGGCCGTCACCGCGATGTGTGTCTCCGCGCTGATCGAAATCGGCGGCGACAGTCCGGAAGTGAAAAAAGCGATCGAACGCGGCGAGGCCCATCTGCTCGCAGAACTACCCAGGGTCCGTCGCGACGATCCGATGCTGATTTACAACGTCTGGACGCACGCCTACGGCATCCAGGCACTCGCCCGGATGCACCGCCGGTTGCCCGACGACAAAGAGCGGCAGAAGAAGATTGAAGACCTGATCCGCGGGCAGTACGAGAAGCTCGCGAAGTACGAGTCGGCCGAGGGCGGCTGGGGCTACTACGATTTCGATGCCGGCACGCAGCGGCCGGCGTCGAATTCCACGAGCTTCGTAAACGCCGCGGTGCTGGTCGCATTTCACGAGGCGAAGGCTGTCGGCGTGCCGCCGCCCGAGAAACTACTGAAGCGCGGCATTAAGATGACTCAGTTCCAACGGCAGAAGGACGGCACCTACCTCTACGGCACGTACCTGTGGGCCCGTCCGACGATGGGGATCAACCAGCCGGGCGGGAGCCTGGGACGGTCGCAGGCGTGCCACCTGGCGCTGCGGCTATGGGGCGACGAGGCGGTGACCGACGCGGTGCTCAAGGAATGGCTCGACCGACTGGTGACGCGGAACGGCTGGCTGAGCATGGGCCGTAAGAAACCGATCCCGCACGAGTCGTTCTTCTACGTGGCCGGATACTTCTTTTATTTCGGCCACTACTACGCCGCCCTGTCGATCGGGCAGCTGTCGGCCGTGGACCGGTCGTTCTACCAGGACCACCTGGCGAACATTCTGCTGGAGTTACAGGAGGCGGACGGGTCGTGGTGGGATTATCCGTTTTACAACTACCACAAGCCGTACGGGACGGCGTTCGCGCTCATGTCGCTGGCCGCGTGCCGACATACGCCGACGGTGGGTCCGGGCCGATGACGGCTCAGGCGTTTCTTCAGCGCCCCTCGATGCGGTAGACGTGCGTCCGCGTCCGGACGTACAGCGCATTCCCAACGGCGGCGGGTGACGCCATGCAGCCCTCGTCGAGCCGGTTTTTCGCTTCGACCGCGTAGTCGCGTCCGGGCTTGACCACGACGCCGTTGCCGAGCTCGTCGAAGAAGTACAGCCGGCCGCCGGCGTAGATCGGCGACGCCGTGAACGCGGTGCCGATCCGCGGCTTGTCGCTATCCTTTTTCACCTCTTTGCCCGTCCTCGCCTCGACCGCCCCCAACGCGCCTTTGTCATGGACGAAATAGAGGATGTTGTCGACGAGAATCGGCGACGAACGCGTTGGCACCTGCCGCATGTAGTTCCAGGCGATGTGGTCTTTGCTGACGTCGCCGTGGCCGCCCGGACGGACCGCGACGAGCTGTTTGCCGCCCGACGCGGTCGTGAGGAATACCAGGCCGTCACCGAATACCGGCCGCAGTGCGGCGTTCATACCGCCGTGGATCACCCGCCAGAGTTCTTTCCCGGTCATCGGGTCGTACGCGACGGTCGCTTCCGCGGACGGTGAGATTAGCTCGTCGCGGCCGTTGACCGTGATGACACGGGCGGTGCTGTAGGCCTTCTTGAGGTCGCCGTCGTCCTTCGAGTACTCGAAGTTGCGGTCTGTCTTCCAGACGGTTTTCCCGGTGTGTTTGTCCAGGGCGACGACGTACTGAAGGTCATAGCCGTCAAACGCGACGATCAGCAGGTCCTTGTAGATGATCGGCGACGAACCGGCGCCGCGCCAGTGGTTGCAGGGCAGGTCGCGGCGTTCCCAGATCGTCTTCGCGGTGGCCGTATCCAGGCAGGCGGTGCCGGTGCTGCCGAAGTGGATGTAGACCCGCCCGGCCTCGATCGTCGGCGTCGGCGAGGCGGCGCTGTTGAATTCGATGTGGAACTGCGGCATCGGGTCGTCGTACAGCTTGAAGTCGTGGACAACCTTGCCGGTCTCGCGATCGAGACAGACGACGTACCGCTCCTTCGCGTCCGGGGTGGCCGTCGTCATCCAGACCTGGTTGTCCCAGATGACCGGCGACGACCAGCCTTTCCCGTGGACGGCGGTCTTCCAGCGCACATTTTCCGTCTCCGACCAGCGGACCGGCGGGCGGGCGTGGGGGGCGGCGTGGCCGTCGGCGGTCGGGCCGCGGTACTCCGGCCACTCGTCGGCGGCGAAAGCGAGGACGGGAGTTGCGGCGAGGAGGGCTGAGATGACTAATCGGCGGGGATGCATGGTGATCAACCACAGAGAGACAGAGCAGAGAGAAGCCAAGGAAAAAGAATACATGGTATTCCTCTTCTTGTCTGCTCTGTGCCTCTGTGTCTCTGTGGTTAGTGCTTTTTACAGTCCGACCACGCGGCTGCGGCGTTCGGTCAGGATCGTGTCGCGCCAGACACCGTGATGTTGGCCGACCCGATCGCGGCGGCCGAGCACGCGAAACCCGCACGCCTTCTGCAGTCGCAGGCTCGCCATATTCTCGGGGAACGTGCCGCCCTGCAGCGTCCAGATGCCGTTCCGCTCCGACTCGACGATCACCGCTTCGAGCAACCGCTTGCCGATCCCGTCGCCGCGGTGCGCCGAGGCGACATAAACGCTCACCTCCGCGACGCCCGCGTACACCGCCCGCGTCGAGGTCGGAGACAGCGCGGCCCAGCCGACGACCTCGTCGCCGACACGGGCCACGAGCCGGCTGTGCGACAGCTTGCTCGCGTCCCACGCCGGCCAGTCGGGGGCGTCGGTCTCGAACGTCGCCTGGCCGGTGGCGATGCCGTCGAGATAGATCGCCCGCACGGCCGGCCAGTCGGCGGCGGTCATCGCAGCGATTGTGACATTCATAGGCGGCGCTTCGAGAACTCCCGGGCGTCCGGGTTTCACCTGCTAAGATACTGCCTGGGAATTCGAACCACGAGACAGACAATCGACCAATGCAAGTCACCCTCGATTATGGCCGGACCGGTTTAGCCGTCACCTTGCCCGCCGACCGCGTCGTCGGCCCGCTCGCGATCCGCGACGCCGAGCCGCTTGCCGACCCGGCGGCGGCCCTCGACGTGGCACTGGCGAACCCAATCGGCGCCCGCCCGCTCTCCGAACTGGCCCGCGGCAAGAAAGACGCCTGCATCCTCATCTGTGACATCACTCGTCCCGTACCGAACCGCCTCATCCTGCCGCCGGTTCTGCGGACGCTGGAACAGAGCGGCATCGCGCGCGAAAAGATCACGATTCTCATCGCCACCGGGCTGCACCGGCCGAATGAGGGGGCGGAGCTGGTCGAACTGGTCGGTCCGGAGATCGCCGCCGGTTACCGGATTGAAAACCATCACGGCAAAGTGCTCGCCGAGCACACCTATCTCGGCACCACGCCCAACGACGTGCCCGCGTGGATCGACAGCCGCTACGTCACCGCCGACCTCAAGATCACGACCGGCCTGATCGAGCCACACCTGATGGCCGGCTACTCGGGCGGCCGCAAGGTGATCTGCCCCGGCATCGCGGCGCTGGAGACGGTCAAGGTCTGGCACGGTCCGAAGTTCCTCGAGCACCCGAAAGCCGACTGCGGCAGCGTTGCCGGCAATCCTGTGCATGAGGAGAACACGCGGATCGCCCAGATGGCCGGCTGCGATTTCATCGTCAACGTCTGCATCGACGGCAAGCGGCGGGTCACCTGGCTCGGCGCCGGCGACATGATCCGGGCGTGGGAAGAAGGCGTGCGGTTCGTCGAGGGCGTGGTCAAGGTGCCGGTGAAGGAGCCGCTCGACGTCGTCGTCACGAGCTGCGCCGGTTATCCGCTCGACACGACCTGGTATCAGGCGGTGAAAGGCCTGACCGGTGCACTGCCGATCGTCAAGAAGGGCGGGACGATCATCCTGGCGGCATCGTTGAGTGAAGGCCTCGGCAGCCCGGAGTTTCAGAAGCTGGTCGCGGAGAATCCTGACCTGAACGAGTTCAAACGGCGGATCCTCGGCAAGGACTATTTCGTGATGGACCAGTGGCAACTTGAGGAGTTCGCGAAGGTCGTTGCCCACTGCAAGGTGAAGGTGGTGACCGACGGCTTGCCCGCCGCGACTCTGCGGCAGTGCCACGTCGAGCCGGCGGCGACGGTCGAGGGCGCAGTGGCGGATTCGCTGGCCGAGTACGGGCCGGCGGCGAAGGTTGCGGTGATCCCGAAGGGGCCGTACGTGCTGCCGTATGTCGGGATGTGACAGTCTTACGGGGAGAAGGTATGCGAACGATTGAGACAACCGCCCGGGTAGGGGACGACCGCACGCTCGTATTGCAACTTCCCTCCGACGTTTCGCCGGGAGAGCACCGTGTGGTTGTGATGATCGAGGAGTTGCCGATTCCGGCGGTGAAGCCGGAGCCGTTGCGGTTCTCCGGTTACGATGTCGAGCTGATTGACCCGGACTTCAAATTCCGCCGGGAAGACCTTTATGGCGACGACGGCCGTTGATCACTCGCTGATCGATACCAATATTCTCGTCTTTGCCTATCTGACTCACCACCCGTTATATGGAGCGGCCAGGACCCGATTGCAGACTTTGGCGGGAGCGGGAGCAGAACTATGGCTCAGCCGCCAGATCCTGCGCGAGTACTTGGCCGCTATGACCCGGCCCCGGCAGTACACCGGAGCAATCCCCCTCGCGTCACTGATCGCCGACGTACAGGCTTTTGAACAGAGCTACCATGTCGCGGAGGACAATGCCGCCGTCACCGCTCGGCTGCTTAACCTCATTGAGGCCGTCCCGTGCATTGGTAAGCAAATTCACGATGCGAACATCGTTGCCACGATGCAGGAGTACGGCATTCAGAATCTGCTGACTGACAACACCGCCGACTTCGCTCGCTTCGGGCACCTTATCACGGTCCTGGCTCTCGTCCCATAATCGGGCAACTTTTCATACTGTGAGCCGGGACCGCCGACGCATTACCTCAGACACTGTCAACTCATTCCATCAATGCCATTCCGCGTCTTTGAGCGTCATTTTGAAGTAACGCCGGAATACGCAGCAGAAATGGGGGCGAGTTGCCTCTCGATAAAACCGCCGATAGGCATCCCATCCGTATCGGCGGATGAGGAAACCGGCAAAACTGCCGGCAAGCCGGTAAGGCTTCCCTCACATCCCCGCCCAGACGCGGATGCCGTAGTCGATTTGTTGCAGCGCGATCAGTACGACCGCTAATCCCGCGACCAAACCCCATTTCAGAAGGCCGACCCGGCGCTGGAAATGGTGGGCGACGGCCCGGTCGGTCATCACGCCTTCGAGGAACTCGACCCGGTGAGCGATCGAGCCGTGCAGCCAGGCGTGCAGCCAGCCGGGCCGGTCGCGGCTGATTCC
Source organism: Gemmataceae bacterium (assembly GCA_035494815.1). Taxonomy (GTDB): domain Bacteria; phylum Planctomycetota; class Planctomycetia; order Gemmatales; family Gemmataceae; genus DATJGQ01. The sequence continues at coordinate 382 of DATJGQ010000873.1, read as the reverse complement.
GTTAATGACGGCGACTTTTTCCAGGGCGCTCACGAAAGTGCGGATGCCGGTCGGGCACGGGTCGCGGCGCGGATAGTCGTCCGCATACTCCGGTCGCTCATGCTGACGGCTCACCGGATGGCCGTCGCAATCGGGCCGGCCACAGGACACCGCGCGACAACCGTACAGGTCGGCCTGTCGCTCGCACCGGCGGGAGACGAACCCGAACGCGACGAAGATGTAGGCGCCGGCCAGCACCAGGGCCGGTACCGGTTCCCAGTCGCGCCAGTTCCGGGTCGCGCCGGAATTGACCGCTGCCGCGGCGACGTCCGGCTCCGGGCCCAAGATGGCGTCGCTCGCGGCAGTCCACATCCCGGTCAGGGCCGCCAGGCTCATGACGAAG
>DATJGQ010000872.1:0-10485 GCA_035494815.1 Gemmataceae bacterium | reverse complement strand
CTTGGTCGCGGCGTATGCGGGCGACCTGAGGGTCTGGGACTTGCGGCGGATTCGCGAACAGTTGCGCGAACTGGACCTCGATTGGGACCTGCCGCCGTACCCGCCGGCGGCCGCCAGTCCGGGCGCGCCCGTGAAGAGCGTCGAGGTGGTCGGGCATCCGCTGGGACTGCACCCGCGGCCGTACCTCGTTCGCGCCGACGGGGCAGCCCGTCGCGGCGACTGGCAGGCGGCCGCCGCGGACTACCGCCAGGCGCTCCAACTCGACCCGTCGAACCATGTCACCTGGCATGACGCCTCGGTCCTGCTGCTGCAATCCGGAGACATCGACGGTTACCGGTGGGTGTGCCGCGAAATGCTCTCGCGGTTCGGCCGGACCGACGCCGCCAACATCGCGGAACGCACTGTCAAGACCTGTTGCCTCGCGCCCGGCGGGCTCGACGACTACAAGCCGGTTCTGGCATTGGCCGACCGCACGGTCAGCGGTTCGGAGAATTCGGCGGATTACCGCTGGTTCCTGCTGGCCCGGGGCATGGCCGATTACTGGACGGGCGATTTCGCGCGGGCCGCGGATTGGCTCCGTCGCAGCCTGTCCCCCGGTCGCGAACTGCCGATCCGCGACTGCCTGGCGCACCTGTTCTTGGCCATGGTCCACTACCGGCTCGGCCGGACGAACGAAGCCCGGCTGGCGCTCGCTCAGGCCCGCCTGATGGGCGAGCGAATTGCACTGATCAACGCCAGCGACATCGAAAACTGGCCCGACACTCTGCGGTTCCACATCGCCCGCCGCGAGGCCGAGGAGTTGTTGGGTAATACGAGCGATCAGTGATCTGACCGGTCAACAAAAAGGCCGGTGAGGCCTTACCGCCAAGCAAGTTCCTCACCGGCCCGGACCCGCCCGGGCGCTCGGTTTGCGCGCCCGGGGATGGTCTTTCCATTGTAGCCCCGGAATTTCTGGGGACGGAGTAGCCGATGCAGCCGTTCGCGGAGAACTTCGGTCCGTGAACGGCTTGCCGAGCGGCAATCAGCCAATGGGGCCAATGGGACTGGCCGAGGCCCCAAGGTAATGGAAATTCGGTAGCCCACAATCCCGGGCGACGCGCGCCGGAGCGTCCGGCGTGCGCGCGCGGGCGCGCAATCACGGCCGCAAGGCCCCCTGTGAGGACCCTCCGATGTCACGTCGCGCCAAGCGAAAGAACAAGACGTCCCCGAAACGTCGGCGATTCATGCCGCGGCTCGAGCGGTTAGAGGACCGTTGGTTGCCGACCGTCGGCGTCTTCGTCGAGGACTTCACGAACGACTCCGGACCTCTCGCGGGGGGCTTCGCCGAGACCTTCTTCCACCACAACCTGGACCCCAGAACCTCGATCACTTTCCTTCCCTATGCGACCGCTCCGTCGTCGCCTCATGTCATGGAGATCTTTAGCGGAGCCGACAACGTAACGTTCGACGTCGGCGCAGCCGAATTCATCAACTCGGCCAGTGTCCAGGTGAACTACCGCTTCGGCGGCCTGGCGGTTCAATTCGTCGGCGCGCTGGGCACGTTGGCCTACGCCTCGCCGGGCGCCGAGCGCGTGTTCCCCAACCCCATTGTGCTGCCGCCGCGGTCCCAGCTCCCGCCCGACACCTGGCTCATGGTCACCGCCAGCCGCGCGGCCCTCGGGGACATCACGGCGATCAAGCTGGTCGGCGGCGAGGGCATGTTCGACGACGTTACGATCGAGGTGCAGAGCAATCAGCAGGGGCCGCAGTCCGTCTCTTGGGCCGTCGACCGGGACGGCGCCTGGGACGACCCCGCGAACTGGAGCACCGGCCGTGTACCGCGGGCGGAGGATGACGTGATCGTCGACCGCCCCGCGGGCAACTTCACGATCACCGTCCGGCAGGACACGGCCGCCGCCCACAGCCTGCTCACCAACGAGACCCTGGTCGTCAGCGGCGGCGCGCTTGCCGTCGGCACAACCGTCGGCGGCGCGGGCTCCGTCCGGCTTGCCGGCGGCATCCTCCGGGGCGGGACGGTGCTCCCCGGCATGACCGTCCACGCCACCACGGCCGGCGGCACGCTGGACGGAGTGACGGTCGACGGCGAACTGAATCTGACGGATGCCGACGCCCGGGCGATTGTCACCCACGGCCTGGTCTTGGACGGCACTGCACGGCTCGGCGGTTTTTCGCGCGGCTTCCTTGGCTTCCTGGGCAGTGAGACTCTCACGGGCACCGGCCAGGTCATCTTCGGGCCCGACCCGCTCAACGCGCTCTACCTGGTCGACCCGGCCACGACCTTGACGGTCGGCCCGGGTATTACGCTACACGGCAATAGCGGCGAAATCGGCTCGAGCACGCAAGTCGGCAGTCCGTTCGATGTGAGCGTGACCAACGACGGGACAATCCGGGCCGACGTACCGGGCCCGGGCCTGCGCGTCACCGCAGCCAGTTTTGCCAACCATGGCACGCTGGAAGCGCGGACCGGCGGTGTGCTGGGCGTCACCGCACTGGTCGGCATGCTCGGTCAAGCGGCGGCGAGCGGCGGCAGTACGTTTTCCGTCGGGGGCGACTTCGTCATCGACCGGCCGCTGAATGTAACCGCCGGTTCGACTCTCGACTTGCACGGGACCTGGACGAACAAGAGCACCTTGATCGTCGATCACTCGACGGTGAATCTGGGCGGAACCTACACGCTGGCGACACTCGGGCGGTTCGAGCACACCAGCGCGGCAATCAACATCACCGGCGTGCTCGACAACTTGCTGACCACGCTGACGGTCGACCCCGGGAGCCAATGGAGCCTGGCCGGCGGCACCGTACGGGCCGGGAACATAGTCGCCGCCCCTGGCGGGCGCCTCCGGCTGACGCCCCAGGGCGGCATGTTGTCTCGCGTGACGATTGAAGGCGAAGTGGAAGCCATCAACGACGCGCGGGCGACGGTGACGGGAGGCTTGACCCTAAACGGCATCGTCCGCCTCGGCAACGATGCCACGCCGGGCCGCTTGGACTTCGCGGGGACACAGACGCTCGCCGGATCCGGACAGGTCATATTGGGCGAGCACCCGACCAATGCCCTGCGGTTGCTGGACGCCGGCACCAGCCTGGTCATCGGGCAAAGTATGACCGTGCGGGGCGCGGCAGGGTACATCGGCTTCAGCCCGATAGTGGGTGGGCCGGCCGACGTGATGGTGGAAAACGAGGGCACTGTCGCGGCCGAAGGTGTCGGCCGCACAGTATCCGGCAACATCCTTGTCGGATCGCACGGTTCCCTTCGTGTCGTCGACGGCGCGACGTATGTGGACCAGAACGCTCATTCCGGCGTCGTCAACTCCGGACGCGTGATGCTCTTCGCCGACGGGACCTTCGAGACTTCGAAGGACCTACTCGCCACGACGACCGACCCCGACCACTACACGCCGCTGGGGACAATCCTCCTGGACGGCATCGGCACCGCGGCGGCGCCGCAACTTCTGGAAGTTATGAGCCGCGACCAGGGCGACCGCCCGGAGGCGTTCCGCGGCGGCTTTGTGCACGGCGCGCTGCGCCTCGGCCAGCAGGCGTACGTCCGCCTCGTGGACCAGGCTGATAACACGCCCGGCACGGGGGCGGAGGCCCTCTACGTCAATTCACTCGTCGTGCCAGCCGGCGCCACGCTCGACCTGAACGGCCTGCGCCTGTATACTCGCGCCGCACTCATTGAGGGGACTGTCGTCGGCGTAATTGCCCGCGTTTCCGACAGCAGCGTCCTCCCGTTCGGGCGCACGACTCCCGGGAACATCGCCGCACCCGGGGACGTTGACGATTGGACGTTTTTCGGACGGGCCGGTCAGCGGGTGGCCGTTGTCGTCAACCTCGCCGACACGTTTCTGGTGCACGTCGGCCCGGTCCTGGAGCGGGCCGAAGTCCGTGTACTCGGACCTGACGGCGGCATCCTCGCTACGGCCAATAGCCCCCGTAGCACCGGCTCCGTCACGATTCCGGAGGTCATTCTGCCGGCCGCAGGCAACCACCGAATCGATGTCCGTGCGCCCGCCGCCTTCGCCAGTCTCGCGGGCAATTACGTGGTCACGCTGTGGGACGCCCCGCGCGACGTCGCGCTGCTCCGCCTCAACGAGCGGCTCAGCGGGCGGATCGAAACACCCTTCGGCGAGGACCGGTGGCAATTCGCCGCGACCGCCGGGCAGCAGGTCCGACTCTCCCTCGTGGGCAGCTCCTTCGCCGGTTTGTCGTTCCGTCTGACCGGTCCGAGCGGGGCGGTGATCTTCGACGACCTCTCCGGCGATTCGGACCCGATCACCCTGCCGGCCTCGGGCAGTTACGTCTTGACCGCTTCCGGCCGCGGCGGCACGACGGGCACCTACACCGTCCGCTTCGGCAACTCGACCGTGATCGAACTGCCGGTCAACACGACTTTCAACGGCGCGCTGTTGGCCGCCGAGCAGGACCTCCTCTTTCACGTTCGTCTCGACCGGGCGAGCCCCTTGCTCGTCTTCCTGGATGATTTCTCGAACGAAAATCGGAGCGAAGTCTACGTCAAGCGCGGCCAGATTGCGATGGCGACGGACTTCGATTACCGTTCCGCGACGGCGCTCACGGCGGACCCGCAAGCGCTGGTCCCGATGGCGTCGCCTGGCGATTGGTACGTCCTCGTCCACGGAACGTTCGTGGGCCGCGTGAACACGCCGTTCACCCTGCGGGCGGAAACGGCTGGCGTGTTGCTGACCAGCGTGACGCCCGCCCAACTCGGCAATACCGTCGACGGCTTCCTCAGCCTCACCGGCGCCGGCCTGGGCGAGGTCGCGTCGGTCGAAGCGGTCGCCACGAACGGCACCGCCTATCCGGCCGCCATCCAGAGCCAATCGCCGACGCTGCTGACCGCGCGCCTGGCGGCCGGTTCTGTGCCGCCCGGAGGTTATGCCGTTCGCGTGACGACACGGACCGGGGAAACCGTCCGCCGTGAAAAGGCGTTCGTCATGAACGCCGGCGGCGTCGCCCATCTGGAGGCGCGGTTGGTCGTCCCGCAAATCCACGGCCCCGGCGCCGGCGACGCGTATGTGGAATACCGCAACACCGGGACGGCCGCCATGCCGGCCGCGCTGCTGATCGTCCGCGTCTTGACGCCGGGATGGGCCCCGGTCCTCGATTTTCCGCGCGTGCGAGAAGCATTCTGGTCTCCGGCTCTTCCCGACGGCATCAGCGACACCATTCAGATTCTGGCCGTCGGAAACACCCCCGGCCTGCTCCAGCCCGGCGAATCGTTCCAGGTGCCGTACACATTCGTTCGGGTAGCCGGCGGTCTCGGGAACAATGCCATCGACCAGCGGTTGACGGTTACCACCACGGCCAACACAGAGGGCGTCGATTGGACCGCGCTGCGCGATACGGTCCGCCCCCCGCACCTCGACCCGATCGCCTGGAGTGCGATCTGGGCGAACTTCACCGCCCAGGCTGGGCGCACGTGGGGCGACTACGTGCGCATGCTCGGCGACAACGCCGCCTACCTTCAGCGCCTGGGGCAGCGCGTCATCGACGTCGGCCAGCTCTTCCCCTTTGAATTGCTGCAAGCACAGGGTCTCCACCCCATCCGCACGCTCTCCAGCAGCGTCGATGCGGACGTCGAAACGCCGGGCTTGGGCCTGGGGCTGACCCGCAGTTTTGACAACGCGATTGCGAGCCGGTACCAGCGCGGGGCTTTCGGCCGCGGCTGGTCGCACTCGTGGGAGAGTATGCTGAACGTCGAGCCCGACGGGACCGTTTTCATCACCGGCCCGGGCGGCGGCGAGCGCCGCTTCCACGCCGACCGGCGTTCGGCCGGCTATTTCACGCAGCCCGGTGACTACGGCGCGCTGACCCGCAACGCGGACGGCACTTTCGACCTGCGGGAAAAAGACGGCCTGTTGCGCCATTTCCGCAACGACGGCCGACTCGACTACGTCCAGGACCTGAACGGCAATCGCATCACGGCGGCATACACAAGTGGCCGGCTGACGCTCCTGACGCACTCGGCGGGTCAGTCCCTGATAATCGCCTACAACGCCGCCGGGCTGATCGAAGCGGTCACCGACTCCGAAGGCGAGACGACTCGTTACACCTACGACGCCGCGAACGAGCATCTCGTGTCCGTGCAGTCTCCCGACGGCCGCGTTGAGCGCTACACCTACAGTACTGGTGCGGGCGCCGCCCGGGAGCACGCCCTCACCTCGATCCAATCGCCCAGCGGCGCGACCCGATATTTCGAGTACGATTCCGCCGGCCGGCTCGCGAGTACGTTTTTGACCGGCAACGCCGAGCGGGTCGATTTCTCGTTCGACTCGGCGGGCACTGTCACCGTGCGGAACGCGGTCGGGAACAGCAAGGTTTTCCTGGACGGCCGCGGACTGGTCGTGCAGATCGAGAACGGCACCGGCCGCGTCTCGCGATTCACCATCGACGATCAGTTCCGACTCACTCGCGTGACCGACGCGAACGGCCTGTCGATGGACTTCGGCTACGACGGCCGGGGCAATGTGACTCGCTCCACCGACCAACTCGGTCACGTCACCGCGTTCGGCTACGGCCAACCTGTCGCCGGCGTCGCGTTCGATCGGCTCAGCTCGATCACCGACGCCAACGGCAACACCACGCGCTTCGGCCACGACGGGCGAGGCAACTTCACCGCCACGATCTATCCCGACCAGACCGTTGAACGGGCTACAATCGACGCGCTGGGCAACATCCAGTCGTTCACCAACCGGCGTGGCCGCCCGGTCACCTTTACGCACAACGCGGCCGGCCAGATCACACGCAAGACGTACGCCGACGGCTCCACGATCGACGCCACCTACGACGCCCGCGGCAACCTGGCCACACTCACCGACGCCGACGGCCCGATCCGGTTCGCGCATGACGCGGGCGACCGGCTGACCCGCGTGGATTACCCGACCGGCCGGTTCCTGCAGTACACGTACGACGCCGCGGGCCGGCGGACCCGAATGGTCGACCAGGACGGCTTCGCGGTGATCTACAGATACGACGCCGCCGACCGGCTCGATCGCTTGACGGACGACGCGGGCGGCCTGATCGTCGCCTACGCCTATGACGCAGCAGGCCGGGTCGTCCGCAAGGAATTGGGCGGGGGCGGATTCACGACGTACGAGTATGACGCCACCGACCAGCTCCAGCACCTGGTCAACTACGGGCCGGACGGCTCCGTCCACTCCCGCTTCGACTACACCTACGACTTGCTCGGCCGCCGAATCGGCCTCGCCACACTCGACGGAGCCTGGACGTACGAGTACGACGCCATCGGCCAGCTGACACACGCACAGTTCGCTTCCACCAACTCCGCCATCGCCAACCAGGACCTCTGCTACGACTACGACGCCGTGGGCAACCGCGTCCGCACGGTCGTCAACGGCGTGACGACGGACTACGTCACCAACAACCTCAATCAGTACGTCCAGGTCGGCGGTGCCCGCTACGAATACGACGCCGACGGCAACCTCGTCTCGATCACCAATTCTGTCGGGACGTTCAACTTCACCTACGACGACGAGAGCCGGCTGACCGGTGCGGTCACGCCCGAAGGGGCCTGGCTGTATGACTACGACCCGCTAGGCAACCGCATCGCCACCACGCAGAACGGCCAAAGGACCGAGTACCTGATCGACCCCACCGGCCTCGGGAATGTCGTGGGCGAATACAGTGGGGGCCCCGCGGCGCACTACGCCCACGGCTTGGGCCTCGTCAGCCGCTTCGACCCTCTCGAGCGACGCAACTACGAGTTCGACGGCATGGGTAACGTGATCGGCATGACCGAGGCGGATGGTCACATCGCCAACCGGTACGCCTACTCGCCCTTCGGCGAACGGCTATTCGCTCAGGAGGCGTCGCTCAACGCGTTCCAATTCGTCGGCGAGTTCGGTGTCATGCATGAGACCAATGGACTGGAGTTTATGCGCGCGCGATATTTTGCGCCGGGGGACGGCCGGTTCATGAGCTCGGATCCCATTCGGCTCGCCGGCCTGGACGAAAACCTCTACCGCTATGCCTGCAACTCGCCGACGAATGCCGTTGACCCGAACGGGTCGTTCGCCTTTGTCCTGGTTCTGCTAGCCGCCGCAGAGGGGATTAGTACAGCGGCCCTTATCGACGGGGCCATTTTTCGTGGTATCTGCTGCCGGCGTTGGCCTTGGGCTCGGCGTCGCAACCGAGGAGCTGACTCGGGAAGAACGGCTCCGTAGGATTCGGGAGCGTGAGAACCAACGGAATCAACCGAGAGTCCGCCCATACGAGCCAGCTCCGCCTTTCGGGCCCGGCGGCGGCGGTCAGAACGGGAACGGCGGTGAAGGCGGAGGCGGTGAAGGTGGGAACAGCGGTGAGGGCGGCGGCAACGGCATTCTGATCCCATTCACCCCGTTGCCCAATCCAATCCCGGACCCCAACGAGGGCAGCGACGAGGCCAGTTCGCACGGCGTCATTGGCAGTGACCCGAATCAAAAGACCGGCGCCGCCGGCTTCGGCCCGCAGGCGTTCGTCACGCCGGACGGCCTGCTCGCCTACCGCATCGACTTCGAGAATGAACCGACGGCGACCGCCGCGGCCCAGCAGGTTGATATCACCGACCAGCTCGACGGCGATCTCGACTGGACCACCTTCGAATTGGTCTCGGTCGGCTTCGGCGACGTGATCGTCAGCGCCCCGCCCGGCAGCTGGTCGTTCCACACGACCGTCCCCGCGAGCAACAATGGCCGGAATTTCGTCGTCGAGATCGACGTCCGGCTGGACCCCGCGACAGGCCGCCTCGCCGCCCATTTCATCTCAATCGATCCGCTCACCGGCCTGCCGCCGGAAGTGCTCACAGGCTTTTTGCCGCCGGAGGACGGCACCGGTCGCGGCCAGGGGCACATTGGCTACATCATCCGCCCGCGACCGGGCCTGGTTACGGGGACGGAGATCCGCAACGTCGCGGAAATCCGTTTCGACGCCAGCGAAATCGTCGCGACGAACCAGGTCGCCCCGCACGACCCCGGCCAAGGGACCGACGCAAGCAAGGAGGCGCTCAACACCATCGACGCCGGCGGACCATCCAGCCGCGTCAATTCGCTGCCATCGGTCACGAACACTGCCGACTTTGCGGTGAGTTGGACCGGCAGTGATGACGCGGGCGGGTCCGGCATCGCCGCCTTCGACGTCTTCGTGTCGACGGACGGCCACGCCTTCCAGCCGTTCCTGCTCGGCACCACGGCGACTACCGTCGTCTTTCACGGCGGGTTCGGCCACAGCTACGCGTTTTACAGTGTCGCGACCGATCACGTCGGTCACCGCCAGGCCCCGCCCGCCGGCGCTCAGGCGACGACACAATTGGTGCCTCCCAACCGGCCGCCCACCGCCGACGCGGGCGGTCCCTACGCGATCACGGAGGGCGGGGTGCTTACTCCGATTGCCGCGCTCGCGTCCGACCCAGACGGCGATGCGCTCACCTACTCGTGGGACGTCAACGGCGACGGCGTCTTCGGCGATGTCAGCGGCGTCGAACCGACGTTGACCTGGGCACAGCTCGCTGTACTCGGCATCACCGACGGTCCGCGCGCCAACGCGGTCCGTGTCCGCGTCAGCGATGGCATCGCCTCCACCGAGTCGGCCGCGACGTTTCTGACGGTCGGCAACGCCCCGCCGGCCGCCGGGCTCGCCGGCCCGGCCAGCGGCATGCGTGGCCAGTCGCTCGCGTTTACCCTGACCGCCACCGACCCGTCGGCCGTCGACCAGGCCGCCGGCTTCGTCTTCCGGATCAACTGGGGCGACGGAACGGCGGTACAAACCGTTGCAGGCCCGCCGGGCACGATAGTCGCACACACGTACGCCGCGGCCAGCGATTACACCGTCCGACTGACGGCCGAGGACAAGGACGGCGGCGTGAGTGCTCCCACGAATCTGCTGGTGTCCGTGGTCGGCCAGGTCACCAGCATCGTCGCGGTGACTTCGTCCGCCAACCCAGCCCTGGTCGGCCAGCCGGTGACGTTCACGGCCACAGTCGCCGCCGCCGGCGCGGGTACGCCCGCGGGCACCGTGCAGTTCCGCGTGGACGGGGTGAACTTCGGCGGCCCGCAGCCGCTCGTCGGGGGTGTCGCCCGACTGACAACGTCGATCATCGCGGCGGGCAACCACGTCGTGACCGCCGTCTACGGCGGCGACGGCAACTATCTGCCGGGCTCCGGCCAGGTGACGCAGGCGGTCCGGTTCGGCTTCGGCGGGTTCCGCCCGCCGCTCCGTCCGGGTGACATTTACAACCTCGGCCGCGACCTGCCGATTAAGTTCCGGTTGACGGACTTCGGCGGCGACGTGATCACGACGTTGAGCGCCGTGAGGTCATTGCGGATCCAGCGGCTCGACGAGGCGGGCAACCCGCTCGGTCTGCCGTTCGACCCGGCCTCGACCGACGGGCTGGGGCTCCGCGTTACCGAAGGCCAGTTCCTCTTCAACTGGAAAACGACCGGCCTGACCGCCGGACGGTACCGCATCGTA
>DATJGQ010000871.1:0-6952 GCA_035494815.1 Gemmataceae bacterium | reverse complement strand
CAAGCACGTCATCGCCCCGGGCGACCCGGACGGCTCGCTCGTCTGGGAGCGGATCACCACCGAGGATCCCGGCGAGCGCATGCCGCCCGAGGGGAAGGCCCAGCCGCTGACGCCCAAGCAGATCGCGACGCTGAAGACGTGGATCGAACAGGGGGCGAAGTGGGAGGAGCACTGGTCGTTCCTCCCGCCGGTCAAGCCGCCGCTGCCGGCGGTTTCCGACAAAGCCTGGGTCCGCGATTCGCTCGACGCCTTCGTCCTCGCCCGGCTCGACCGCGAAGGGATCAAGCCCGAAGCGGAAGCGACCCGCGAGGCGTGGCTGCGTCGCGCCAGCTTCGACCTCACCGGCCTGCCGCCGGCGCCCGCGGAGATCGACGAGTTTCTCAAGGACAAGAGTTCCGACGCCTACGAGAAGCAGGCCGATCGCCTCTTGGCGTCGCGGCGGTACGGCGAACGGCAGGCGCAGGAGTGGCTCGACCTCGCCCGTTACGCCGACACCAGCGGTTACCAGAACGACATGCCCCGCAAGATCTGGAAATGGCGGGAGTGGGTGATCAACGCCTACAACGCGAACATGCCGTTCGATCAGTTCACGATCGAGCAGCTCGCCGGCGATCTGCTGCTCAACGCGACGCTCGTTCAGAAGGTCGCCACCGGCTTCAACCGCAACCACCCGACCAACAGCGAGGCGGGCGAGGAGGAGGACGAGTACCGCTCGGCCTACGTGATCGACCGCGTCAACACCACGGCGACCGTCTTCATGGGACTGACGCTCGCCTGTGCCCAGTGCCACGACCACAAGTACGATCCCATCAGCCAGCGCGATTACTACTCCTTCTACTCGTTCTTCAACAACGTGAAGGAGCGCGACAGCGATTTTCTCAATCCGAAACCGACCTTACCGGTGCCGAACCCGGACCAGGAGCCGCGGCTCGGCGATCTCAAAGCGCGAATTGCCGCACTCAAAGAGCGGCTCGAACGCGACGACCCGCTGATGGACGTCGCCCAGAAGGCGTGGGAGGCGAAGACGCTCACCCGCGTGAGCAGTCCGGTCAACTGGACGAGCGTTCGGCCGCAGGCCGTGCTATCCCGCAACGGGTCGCAGTTGAAGCAGCTCGACGACAACTCAATTCTCGCAACCGGCGTCCCGCCGGTGAAAGACACGTACGACGTCCTGGTGCTGCCGGGCAAGAAGCACATCACGGCCCTGCGGCTGGAAGTCATCCCCGACGACAGCCAGCCGGAGAAGGCGGTCGGCCGTTCGACAGACGGCCGGTTCAACTTGACGGCCCTCGAGATCCGGCATACGAGTCTCGCCGACGCGCAGGATCCGCCGCTCGTCTACGTGTCGCGGGCCGAGGCCGATCTCAACCAGAAGCCGAAAGAGGAGCCGACCGCCAACGACATGTTCCCCGGGCCGATCGAGTCGGCCATCGTCATCGAACCCGTCGGCGGCCCCAGCGGCGGGTTCGGCTTCCGCGGCGGCGGCTGGAGCATCGTGGACGACGAGCGCAAGAAGCCGCACGAGGCGATCATCCTGCCGCTGGAACCGCTCGACACGAACGACGTGTCGGTGCTGCGGTTCTCGCTGCACCAGACGGGCGGCAAGTTCAGAAGCCTGATCGGCCGCTTCCGCATCAGCCTCACGGAGGACGACCGCATCCGCGAGCTGCTGCTGCCCGCGCAAACGAAGCTCTGGAGTTCGATCGGCCCGTTCCCCGCGGAGGACGTGACGAAGGCGTTCACGACCGCGTTCGAGCCGGAGAAGGACATCAAGACCGAGCTGCTGGACTTGAAAAAGAACTACACGAAGGTCGTCCTGCCGCCGCCGGCGAACGCGGCGTCCGGCGCGGACAAGGCCGTCCCGAAGGGGAAGTCGGCCGAGCGCCGCAAGACGGAACCCGCCGCACCGAAGACGGCCGCGAAGTCCGAGTCGAAGGCCGCGCCGCGCGGCGACGCGGAGAAACCCGACACGCCGCCGGCCGCCGCGAAAGCGGCGGAGAAACAGACCGCCGAGCGGGCGAATTCGCGAACCAAGGCGGAGGACGCCCCCGCGAAGGAAAAGCCCGTTTCCGATCGGGGCATGGAGGGCAAAGACGCCGCCGACGCGAAGTCGACCGGCAAGTCGAAAGCGAAGGGGCAAGGCGCGAAGACCGGCGACAAGGCGGCCGGCGGCCAGCAGAAGGACAAGCCCAAGGCCGAGAAGATCACCTGGACCGAACAGCGGACCTGGCGCGACGGCTCGCCGGCCCGCCTCCAGGGCGCCAACACGGCGTATTATCTGACGCGAAAAATCGCCTCGACCCGCCCGCGGACGGTGACCGTCCAGCTCGACGGCCCGGCGGGGTTCAAGATGTGGCTCAACGGCGAGGTCGTGCAGACGTCCGCACCGCCACCGCCGCCCGCACTGCCGAAGCCGGGCGCCAAGCCGGACGAGAAGGCCACGCCGCCGGACGTCGAAGCCATCGACATCGACCAGTTGATGGGCCGCGCCCGCAGCAAAACGGAGAAGCGGTTCCGCATTGGTCTCCGCCAGGGTGAGAACGAGATCGTCCTCAAGGTCGTCTTCGGCGGCGCGGCCGGCCCGGCCCGGCCCGGTCCCGTCGTCATCGTCAACGGCGTGCCGAACCCGATGGGCGGCCCGGGCGGCGGCGCGATTTCGTTCAACATCACGCCGGAAGGCGACGACGTCGTGACCCACGAGGTCGTGACGGCCCTCCGCCTGGAAACCGACGAGCGCGGCAAGACAGCGCAGGCGCCCGCGACGACAGCCGCCCCTCCCGCGCAAGCTGTCGGCGACATCAAAGACGAGTCGCCGCCCGCGCCGCGCGCTCGCAACACGGCCGAAATCTCTCCGGCCGAGCCGGCGACCCCGTCGAAGCCGGAGGAGCCCAACAAGGTCAGCCTCGTCGGCGAGAAGTCCGCCGCCCCGAAAGCCCCCGAAGAGAACAAACTCACTCCTTCCGAGCGCCGCCGAAAGGTACTCCGCGAGTATTACCGCTCGACCATCGACCCCGTCGGTCGCGTGCTGGCGGACGAACTCGCGAAACTCAAGGACGAGGAGAAACAGCTCAAGCGCGAAATCCCCGAGACGCTGGTGATGGAAGAGTTGGACAAACCCCGCGATGCGTACGTCTTCGTCCGTGGACTGTACAAGAACCGCGGCGAAAAGGTTTCGCCGACGACCCCGGCCGTGCTGCCCGCGCTCCCGAAGGACATGCCGCGCAACCGGCTCGGCCTGGCGAAATGGCTCGTCTCCGGCCAGCACCCGCTGACGGCGCGCGTCCTGGTCAACCGCATCTGGCAGCAGTATTTCGGCCTCGGGCTCGTGCGGACGGCCGAGGACTTCGGCATCCGCGGCGAGCCGCCCACCCACGCCGAACTCCTCGATTTCCTGGCCACCGAGTTGGTCGAGGGCAAATGGGATTTGAAAAGACTCCACCGCCGGATCGTGCTTTCGGCGACCTACCGCCAGGCATCGGCGGTCTCGAACGAGAAGCTCGAACGCGACCCGGAGAACCGCCTGCTCGCCCGCGGCCCGCGTCTGCGGCTCACCGCCGAGATGGTCCGCGACAACGCATTGGCCGTATCGGGTCTGTTGTTCGAGCAGATCGGCGGGGAGAGCGTCAAGCCGGTCCAACCCGAGAACGCGTGGAAGACGGTGGAGGGGGGGCCGTTCGCGAGCGGTTACCGCCGCGACCGCGACGAGAAACAGTACCGCCGGTCGCTCTACGTGTATTGGAAGCGCGGCTCGCCGTATCCGTCGATGCTGAACTTCGACGCCGTCAAGCGCGATGCCTGCACGGTCACGCGGGCGACGACCACAACGCCGCTGCAGGCGCTGACGCTGCTCAACGACCCGGCGTATGTCGAGTTCGCGAAGATGCTCGGGCAGCGGATGGCGAAGGGACGCGAAGCGCTCGGCCGTGCCCGCGACCTGAAAAAGCCGGAAGAGGACGCGAAACGGCTGGCGTACGGATTCCGGCTGTGCACCTGTCGGCCGCCGAACGAGCAGGAAGTTGCGATCCTGAAAAAACTGCTCGAGGACCAACGCGCCCACTTCAAGGCGGACGCGGCCGCGGCGAAGAAGCTCTTGGCCGTCGGCGACGCGAAGGTCGACGAGTCGCTCGACGTCGCGGAAGCGGCAGCGTGGGCGAGCGTGGGCAATGCGCTGCTGAACCTGGATGCGACGATCCACCGATGAATCACGAAAGCACGAAAGACAAAAGCACGAAAAAGAAAGGCGATGAGCGATGGGGTATGAGTTTGAGGCGCTCTCAGGCAGGATTTTGGAGGCCGCGGTGGCGGTTCACAAAACCCTGGGACCGGGATTTCTGGAAGGGGTCTATCAGCGAGCGATGGAAGTCGCCTTACAGCACCGGGCGCTGCCCTTTGAACAACAGAAGGAGTTCCACATCTTTTTTGAGCAAGTGGACGTCGGCCTGCACCGGCTCGACCTCGTTGTCGGCGGAGAAATCATCGTGGAACTGAAAGCCGTCAAAGGCCTGGAGGACATCCATTTCGCGCAGGTGAAATCGTACCTCAAAGCGACCGGCCTGCATATCGGCCTGCTATTGAACTTCAACGCCCCGACGCTCGTCGCCAAACGAGTCGTTCTCTGATTTTTTCGTAATTTCGTTTGTCGTGTTTTCGTGATTCAAACGAGTCTCCCTATGAACACCCTAGACCTTTCCCGCCGAGCCTTCCTCCGCACGAACGCGCTCAGCCTCGGCTCAATCGCGCTCTCCAGCCTGATGACCAAAACCGCACTCGCCAATCACCCCGCCACCGCCAAGCGCGTCATCCTGATCTTCGCCGCCGGCGGCCTTTCGCAGCTCGACCTCTTCGACGAAAAGCCGCTGCTCAACCAGCGCCGCGGCGAGGAACTCCCCGACTCGATCCGCAAAGGCCAGCGCATCACCGGCGTCACCGAAAAACAGGGCGCCCTGCCGGTCGTCGGCTCGTGCTTCAAGTTCAAGCCGTACGGCAAGAGCGGCCTGCGCATGTCCGAACTCTTCCGCGAGATGGGCGAGTTCGCCGACGACATGTGTCTGGTCCGCTCGATGCAGACCGACCACGTGCTGCACGAGGCGGCGATGTCGATCATGTTCACCGGCTCCCAGCAGCTCGGCCGGCCGTCGTGGGGCTCGTGGGCCAGTTACGCGCTCGGCTCGGAGAACAAGGACCTGCCGGAGTTCGTCGTCATGCTGTCGGGGACGCGCGACGGCGGCTCGCCGCCGCACCCGCGGATGTGGCACAATGGCTACCTCGCCGGCCGTTACCAGGGCTGCCCGTTCCGCGGCGGCAAGGAGCCAGTCTTCTTCGTCCCCAACCCCGACGGCATCGACGCCAAGGCTCGCCGCCGCATCCTCGACGGCGTCAAGGCGCTCAACGAACTCGAAGCGAAATCGACCGGCGACCCGGAAGTGGCGACCCGCATCCAGGCGTACGAAATGGCCGCCCGCATGCAGACGAGCGTCCCCGAGTTGACCGACCTGTCGAAGGAACCCGCCGACGTGCTCGCGCAATACGGGGCCGAGCCCGGCAAGGAGTCGTTCGCGAACAACTGCCTGCTCGCCCGCCGATTGGCCGAGCGCGGCGTCCGGTTCATCCAGCTCATGGACGGCGGCTGGGACCACCACGGCGCCATCCCCATCCTGCTCCGGCAGAAAATGGAACAGGCGGACAAGCCGATCGCCGCACTGATCCGCGACCTGAAAGACCGCGGGCTCTTGGACGACACGATCGTGCTCTTCTGCGGCGAGTTCGGCCGGACGAGTTATTGCGAAGGACCGCTTTCATTCGCCAATTACGGCCGCGACCACCAGCAACTCTGCGGCGGCTTTCTCGTCCTCGGCGGCGGGTTCCGCGGCGGGTTCGCGTACGGCGAGACCGACGAGTGGGGTTGGGACGTCGTGAAAGACCCGGTCCACGTCCACGACCTGCAGGCGACCGTCCTGCACGCGCTCGGCCTCGACCACCTGCGGCTCGTGACCCGCTACCAGGGCCGCGACTTCCGTCTGACCGACGTCGACGGCAACGTCGTCAAGCCGCTCCTGGGGTAGCCGATGAGCAGCATGGAATCGGCGCGGGACGCGGGGACATGTCTCGGGGGGTTCCTCGGGCTGTTCCTCGGCGGCATCCTCGGTTTCGCGATCTGCATCCGATTCCTGTACGACAGGATCGCCAACAACGACGGCACCGTGCATCCGCATCAGGCCCTCGTCCCTTTCCTCGGCGTCATGGCCGGGGCCTGCGTCGGGGCCGTCGCCGGCGTACTTTTGATCCGAATCGTGTTCGCCGTTTACGCCCGCCTATTCTCGGGGTGGTGAATAACAAAACAGCCAGTTCTGCGCGTTTCAGTGCGTTAAGAGAGGAACCGAGAGGAAACTCTCAACCGAATACGGCATCCGTTTCCAAGTGCAGGGCCGTCGAAATCCCACTATGATGCGTGCTCGCAGAGAATCTTCCTTGCTGGAATAGCCTGCGGAAGTCGCGATGCCCGCCCGGCCTCGTCAGCCGTCTTTGTTCACGCCTCCAGTCCGAAATGAAGGGCTGTTTTCCGGCCACTGGCTGGATGATCGGCTACCACTCGAAACGGAATGGCAGGACCTCCGGCTTCCTCCGGTTCTATCTGTTCTTCGGGCCGGCCGGCTTTGCGCGACCGATGGGCCGGCCGGCGTTGGTGCGACGCGCCGTACAGGGCAGCTCCGAGTACAGGGTCGGCGTGAGTGAGGGGCTGAAGACCCAGACGTTCGAAGCTCTGCGGCTTTGCATCGAAGGGTTTTTGGCTTTCGGCCCGAACGGGCTTTACCAGCCCGGCCATTCAGGCCGTCATTCTGGCGGCCGTTGACCGGATCGTCACCGTCGAGCAGAGCCGCGGCGCCATCGCGCGGACCCATCGCGCTGCCCTGCACGCCAATGCCCAACCGTACCAGGACCTAATCGACCAACT